>NZ_JBSFFY010000031.1:0-87861 GCF_053596315.1 Streptomyces sp. NPDC001732 | reverse complement strand
GGTCCGCGCCGCGATGACAGCCGCGGCGGTTACGGCGGTGGGTTCCGCCGTGACGACCGGCGGGACGACAGCCGTGGCGGCGGTTTCCGGCGGGACGACCGGCGGGACGACAGCCGGGGTGGTGGGTTCCGGCGGGATGACCGTGATCGGGATCGCGATCGTGGTCCGCGTCGCGACGATGACCGTGGTGGGTTCCGTGGTCCGCGTCGGGATGACGACCGCGGTGGGCGTGGGTTCGAGCGGCGTGACGACCGGCCGCGTGGCCCGCGCCGTGACGACGACAGCCGTGGTGGCGGCTTCCGCCGCGACGACCGGGACCGCGACCGGGACCGTGGCCCGCGCCGCGATGACAGCCGCGGCGGTGGTTACCGCGGGCAGCGGGACGACCGTGGCGGCCGGGGCGGCTACCGGGGGCGCGACGACCGCGGTGGGTACGAGCGGCGTGACGACCGGGACCGTGAGCCCATCAAGCGGCTCCCGATTCCCGAGGACGTCACCGGCGACGAGATCGACAAGGACGTGCGGCAGGAGCTCATGAGCCTGCCGAAGACCCTGGCCGAGGACGTCTCCAGGAACCTCGTCATGGTGGCCCGGCTGATCGACGAGGACCCCGAGCAGGCGTACGCGTACTCGCGGATCGCGTTGCGGCTGGCCTCCAGGGTCGCCGCCGTGCGTGAGGCGGCCGGGTTCGCCGCGTACGCGACGCAGAAGTACTCCGAGGCGCTGGCGGAGTTCCGGGCGGCCAAGCGGATGACAGGCTCCGTGGAGCTCTGGCCCGTCATGGCCGACTGCGAGCGCGGACTCGGACGGCCCGAGCGGGCCATGGCCATGGCCGGCGAGCCCGAGGTGCAGAAGCTGGACAAGGCCGGTCAGGTCGAGATGCGACTGGTGGCGGCCGGGGCGCGCAGGGACATGGGGCAGCTCGACGCAGCCATCGTCACGCTGCAGAGCCCCGAGCTCGCCTCGAACGCCGTGCACCCGTGGACGGCGCGACTGCGCTACGCGTACGCCGACGCGCTGCTGGCCGCAGGGCGCGAGGACGAGGCGCGCGAGTGGTTCGGCAAGGCGCTGGAAGCGGACAAGGACGGCTCCACGGACGCCTCGGACCGGCTCGCGGAGATGGACGGTGTCGAGTTCGTCGACGCCCTCGATGACGACGAGGACGAGGACGACACCGCCGTTGCCCCGGCCGCCGCTGCGGACGCCGACAAGGACGAGGAGATCGGCAGGAGCGAGGAAGCCGACGCCCCGGCCGTTGACGCTCCCGCCGCGGACGGTGACGACAAGGCGGCCGAGACCGGGACCGGGACCGGGGACGAGAACGACGCGCCCCGGGCGTAAGGCACGGCGCAGTCCATGGCGTGAGGCATGAAGAGAGGGCGGCATCCCGGAAAGGGGTGCCGCCCTCTTGCGTCGGCGCGGGTCAGTCGAGGGTGAGGCTGCGCAGGACGAGGCCGGTGGCGGGCTTGGGACCGAACGAGGTCGACTTGCGGGGCATCGTGACACCCTGCCGGGCGAGATCACGGACGACCTCCTCCCGCACCGGATGCATCAGAACCGCTGTCGCGCCATGACGTTCGGCCTGCTCGACGGCGGCCGCGGTGTCGTGGATGTACGCGATGTGGTCCGGGGCGTCGGGGATCTGCCAGACGTGGTCGAGCAGGGCCGAGTGCAGGACCGTCGCGTCGAGGGTCTGCCAGGCGGCCGGGCGGTCGGTGGGAATCGCGCGGGACAGCAGAGCGGCGTCCGGGCGGTCGACGAGGTGGAAACCGCCGTCGCCCGCGAGCAGGAACGCATTGCCTTCCGCGGCCGCCTCCGCGAGCGCCTCCAGGGCCTGCGGGAGCGGAACGTCCAGGTCCCGGACGCGGAAGAGACCGTCCAGCGCCGCGAGCGCGTTGGCGACCGGGAGATGGCGCAGCAGCCGGTGGATGGCACGCACCCGGAGCGGGTAGCGGGCGGTGTCGACCAGGAGGACCAGACCGAAGTCCCAGGGACCGTGACCGGTGTGCTCCCGCTGCAGCCGCAGATACGTGGCCCAGCGGTGGTGGCCGTCGGCGATCAGGGCCTGACGGCGGGCCAGGTCGGTGTCGATCTCGGCCCGGTCCTCGGGGTCGGTGATCGCCCAGAGCCGGTGGTGGAAGCCGTCCTCGGTGGTGGTGGAGAGCAGCGGGGGACGGTCCACGGTCCGCTCGATGACGGCGGTCGCGCCCGAGCCGTCGTCGTCGCTGCGGTAGGTGAGCAGCAGCGGTTCGAGGTGGGCGGCCGTCGTGCGCATCAGGTCGGCCCGGTCCTCGACGACGTCGGGCATCACGTCCTCGTGCGGCAGGACGATGCCGTCGGAGGGGCCGGAGAGGGCGAGGGCGCCCACGATGCCGCGTTGCAGGATCTCCGCGTCGCGCTGCTCGTAGACGTACAGGGCAGGCTCGTCGTCCGGGGCGAGGACGCCCTCGGCGAGCCAGCGGTTCAAGGTCTCGGCCGCCTGCTTGTGGCGGGCGGCGGCGGTGTCGGCCTGGGGCAGGATCAGCCGGACGATGTTGTGCGGATCCGCCGATTCCAAATGGTGCAACCCATCGGGTCGGACGACGACGTCGTATGGCGGTGAGGTCACCGCGGCGAGACTGCCGACCTGCTCGGGAACGTAACGCAGTCCACGGAACGGGATCAGGCGCAGCCCCTGGCCGGCCGGACTTGATGTGTTCATTTCTGCATCGTATGCGGGTGACTCCGGTGAGCGGAGGGCCATGAGCGATGATCGGACGGAAGCATGGAGCGAGGAGTGCGACGGATGAGTCAGGTGAGCAGGAACGGGCCGAGGAGCAGCAGTACCGCGTTGTGCGAGGCGTACGACACGGCACTGCTCGATCTCGACGGAGTGGTGTACGCGGGCGGCCGGGCGATCGTCCATGCCGTCGAGTCGCTCGGGGCGGCGCGGGACGGCGGGATGCACCTGGCGTACGTGACCAACAATGCCCTGCGGACCCCGGCGGCGGTGGCCGAGCACCTCACCGAACTGGGGATTCCGGCCGAACCCACCGATGTGATCACCTCGGCGCAGGCGGTGGCCCGGCTGATGGCGGATCAACTGCCCGCCGGTGCCAGGGTGCTGGTGGTGGGCGGTGAGGGGCTGCGCGTCGCGTTGCGGGAGCGCGGTCTGGTGCCGGTGGAGTCCGCGGACGACGAACCCGTCGCGGTGGCGCAGGGGTACGGCGGGCCGGACATGGCCTGGGGGCGGTTCGCCGAGGCCGCGTACGCGATCGCGCGCGGGGCGGTGTGGTTCGCGTCCAACACGGATCTGACGATTCCGGGGGCCCGGGGCATCGCGCCGGGCAACGGGGCGGCGGTGGAGGTCGTACGGATCGCCACCGGGGCCGAGCCGCAGGTGGCCGGGAAACCGTTGCCGCCGATGCACCGGGAGACGGTGCTGCGTACCGGGGCCGAGCGCCCGTTGGTGGTCGGGGACCGGCTGGACACGGACATCGAGGGCGCCTTCAACGGCGGTGTGGACTCCCTGCTGGTGCTCACCGGGGTGACGGACGCGGCGCGGCTGGTGGCCGCCGGACCGAGGCACCGCCCCACCTACGTGGACGCGGACCTGCGGGGGCTGCTCATCGGGCAGCCCGAGGTGACGGAGACCGGACGCGGCTTCGTGTGCGGGGAGTGGACGGCGTCGGCGCGCGGGGACGAACTGGTGCTGGAGGGGGACGGGAACGCGCTCGACGGGCTGCGGGCGCTCTGCGGGGCGGCCTGGTCGTACGCCGGGGACGGCTCGTGCGGGCTGGACGCGGGGAAGGCGGTTTCGAGGCTGGGGCTGTGAGGAGCGCCCCGGCCCGGCACCCGAAAGCAATGGAGGGTAGGCTAACCTAACTTCCCTCTGTCGGGTGTGTCGTCGTCCGGACGGCCGGCCCGTCGAGCGGGCGGAACCGGGCCGCACCCGGTCGCCGCCCGGGGCGAAGGCCGCCCCCGCACCCGCTCGCCTCCGATCCGACTCCGGGAGTACGACCATGCAGCGCCTCACCGCGGACTCGGTGACCCTCGGCTACGACCGGCGGGTCATCGCGGAGAATCTGTCGGTCGCGATACCCGACAACTCGTTCACGGTGATCGTCGGCCCCAACGCCTGTGGCAAGTCGACCCTGTTGCGGGCGCTGGCCCGGATGCTGAAGCCGGAGAGCGGGCGGGTGCTCCTGGACGGGCAGGCGATCCACGCGATGCCGGCGAAGAAGGTCGCCAGGACGCTGGGGCTGCTGCCGCAGTCCTCGATCGCGCCGGACGGCATCACCGTCGCCGACCTCGTCGGGCGGGGCCGGTACCCGCACCAGGGGCTGCTGCGCCAGTGGTCGCCGGACGACGAACGCATCGTCGAGGAGTCGATGGCGGCCACCGGGGTCGGCGCACTCGCCGATCGCCATGTCGACGAATTGTCCGGCGGGCAGCGACAGCGGGTGTGGATCGCGATGGCGCTCGCCCAGCAGACGCCCCTGCTGCTGCTCGACGAGCCCACGACGTACCTCGACATCCAGCACCAGATCGACGTCCTCGACCTCTGCGCGGAGCTGCACGAGACGCAGGGGCGCACCCTGGTGGCCGTGCTGCACGATCTGAACCACGCCGCGCGGTACGCCACGCACCTCGTCGCGATGCGGGACGGCGAGGTGGTCGCCGAGGGGGCGCCGGGCGAGGTCGTCACCGCGGAGCTGGTGGAGCAGGTCTTCGGGCTGCGGTGCCAGGTCATCGACGACCCGGAGACCGGGACCCCACTGGTGGTGCCGGCCGCGCGCAGATCGCGGCGCGACGGGGTGGAGAAGGCCGACGCGTCCGCCGGGGGCTGAGCCCGCGGGCGGCCCCTTCGGGCGGGGCGGGAAGCGGTCCGCCCCGTGGTGGGACGGGCCCGTCACAGCAGCGATCTGAGTCTCAGCAGGTCCCGGAAGCCGGCCTCCAGCCGGACCCGGCCCGAGCCCCAGGCCCTGGCGAAGTTCAGGTCGCCGTCCACCATCGCCACCAGGTCGTCACCGGTCATCGCGAGCCGGATCTCGGCCTTCTCCCGGGGCGGGCCGTCCACCGTGTCCAGCACCTGGATCCGGCCATCGGCCAGCCGGCCGATGAACGTGACGTCGAGGTCCTTGATGTGGCAGCTCAGCGAACGGTCGAGGGCCGCCGCGTCGCGCACGTCGCCGTCGGCACCCGCGAGGTTGTCGGAAAGTTTGTCGAGCGCGCTGCGGCACTCAGCCATGGTCGCCATCGGGACCGACGGTACCCCAGCCCTTCGCGGTAGCGTTTCCGCATGAGCGACTCGATGCCGGAACAGGGGACCGCAGCACCGACGGCGGCCGGGGCAGCGGCACGGGGCCCGTCCGGTGAGGACCCGGCCCCCGACGGCGCCGGGGCGCTGCTCGACCCGGCCGCGCCCGCCCCCCTCGGAGTCCCGCGCACCGCCACCGGCAACGCCGAGGTGGACGCGGCGCTGGAGCGTCTCGCCGATGCGGACCACCTCCCGGCGGAGGGACACGTCGAGGTGTACGAGGATGTACACCGCGGACTGCGCGAAACGCTGACCGCGCTGGACGCCGGACCCGTGCCCGCACCGGTCCCCCCGTACGACCACAGGAGCTGAACCGAACGTGGCAGGAGTGGCACGTCGCCGTCTCGACGCCGAGCTGGTACGCCGCAAGCTCGCACGCTCGCGCGAGCACGCGAGCCAGTTGATCGCCGCCGGGCGGGTGACCGTGGGTGGGAACACCGCGACCAAACCCGCCACCCAGGTCGAGACCAGCGCCGCCGTCGTCGTCGTCAAGGACGACAGCGACCCCGAGTACGTCTCGCGCGGCGGGCACAAGCTCGCCGGTGCCCTCGCCGCCTTCGTGCCCCTCGGGCTGGAGGTCGGGGGGCGGCGGGCCCTGGACGCCGGGGCGTCGACCGGCGGCTTCACCGACGTGCTCCTGAGGGCCGGCGCCGGCCATGTCGTCGCCGTGGACGTCGGCTACGGGCAGCTCGCCTGGTCGCTCCAGTCCGATGCGCGCGTCACCGTCAAGGACCGTACCAACGTACGGGAGTTGACGCTGGAGGCGATCGACGGACAGCCGGTGGACCTGGTGGTCGGCGACCTGTCGTTCATCCCGCTGGGCCTGGTCCTGCCCGCCCTGGCGCGCTGCGCGGCCCCCGACGCGGACCTGGTCCTCATGGTCAAGCCGCAGTTCGAGGTCGGCAAGGAACGGCTCGGCAGCGGCGGCGTGGTGCGCAGCCCCGAACTGCGGGCCGAGGCGGTGCGGGAAGTCGCGCGCCGGGCCTGGGAGCTGGGCCTCGGAGTACGGGGGGTGACGGCGAGCCCGCTGCCGGGCCCCTCGGGAAACGTCGAGTACTTTCTGTGGCTGCGGGCCGGAGCACCTGAACTGGATCCCGCGGATGTCGACCGTGCAGTGGCGGAGGGGCCTCGTTGACGACGAATGCGGCACGAATGACGACGGACACGGCACGAACCGTTTTTCTTCTGGCACACACCGGCCGCCCGGCCGCGATCCGCAGTGCCGAACTGGTCGTCCAGGGACTGCTGCGCAACGGCCTGGGCGTACGGGTCCTGGCCACCGAGGCGGCCGACCTGCCGCTGCCGCCGTCCGTCGAGACGGTCACGGAGACCACGCCCGGGGCCGTGGACGGCTGTGAACTGCTGATCGTGCTCGGCGGGGACGGGACGCTGCTGCGCGGCGCCGAGTTCTCCCGCGCGTCCGGGGTGCCGATGCTCGGCGTCAACCTCGGCCGGGTCGGCTTCCTCGCCGAGGCCGAACGGGACGACCTGGACAAGGTCGTCGACCGGGTCGTCACCCGGGCCTACCAGGTCGAGGAACGCATGACCCTCGACGTCCTCGTGCACAGCAACGGCGATCTCGTCCACACCGACTGGGCGCTCAACGAGGCAGCCGTGCAGAAGGTGTCGCCCGAGCGGATGCTGGAGGTCGTCCTGGAGATCGACGGCCGTCCCGTGACCGGGTTCGGCTGCGACGGGATCGTCTGCGCCACCCCGACCGGATCGACCGCCTACGCCTTCTCGGCGGGCGGTCCCGTCGTCTGGCCCGAGGTCGAGGCGCTGCTGATGGTGCCGATCAGCGCCCACGCGCTGTTCGCCAAGCCGCTGGTGACCTCGCCCACCTCGGTGCTGGCCGTCGAGGTGCAGCAGCACACCCCGCACGGGGTGCTCTGGTGCGACGGACGCAGGACCGTGGAGCTGCCCGCCGGGGCACGGGTCGAGGTGCGCCGCGGCGCGGTGCCCGTACGGCTTGCGCGGCTGCACCACGCCTCGTTCACGGACCGGCTGGTCGCGAAGTTCGCCCTGCCGGTCTCGGGGTGGCGGGGCGCCCCGCACTGAGCGACGGACATTCCCCCGCAGGTGTTGCGGATGCTTCGTGACACACGGGAGAGTGAGTGCCGGGGGCGGGGTCCGTCGCACATCGGGGCCCGGACCTCGTAAGGTCGTCTCCGTGTTGGAGGAGATGCGGATACGGTCGCTCGGAGTCATCGACGACGCGGTGGTGGAGCTGTCACCCGGCTTCACCGCGGTGACGGGTGAGACCGGCGCGGGCAAGACCATGGTCGTCACCAGTCTGGGGCTGCTGCTCGGCGGGCGCGCCGACCCCGCCCTGGTACGGATCGGGGCCAAGGCCGCCGTCGTCGAGGGCCGGATCACGGTGTCCGACGGCGACGCCGTCGCCCTGCGGGCCGAGGAGGCCGGGGCCGAGATCGAGGACGGCGCGCTGCTGATCAGCCGCACCGTTTCCGCGGAGGGGCGCTCCCGGGCCCATCTCGGCGGCAGATCCGTGCCGGTCGGGGTGCTCTCCGAACTCGCCGACGAACTCGTCGCCGTGCACGGTCAGACCGACCAGCAGGGGCTGCTCAAGCACGCCCGGCAGCGGCAGGCGCTCGACCGGTACGCGGGCGACGGCGTCGCCGTGCCGCACGCCGAGTACGCCGCGGCGTACCGGCGGCTGCGGGCCGTCGTCACCGAGCTCGACGAGCTGACCACCCGGGCCCGGGAACGCGCCCAGGAAGCGGATCTGCTGCGCTTCGGGCTCGACGAGATCGCCGCGGTCGAACCCCTGGCCGGTGAGGACGCCGACCTGGCCGCCGAGGCGGAGCGGCTCGGCCACGCCGAGGCGCTCGCCTCCGCGGCGTCCCTCGCGCACACCGCGCTCGCGGGCAACCCCGAGGACCCCGAGGGCATCGACGCGACGACCGTGGTCGCGGCGGCGGGCCGGTCCCTGGACGCGGTGCGCACCCACGACCCCGTCCTGGCGGCGCTCGCCGACCGGATCGGTGAGATCTCGATCCTGCTCTCCGACGTGGCGGGCGAACTGGCCGGGTACGCCGATCAGTTGGACGCCGACCCGTTGCGGCTCGCCGCGGTCGAGGAGCGCCGCGCCGCGCTCACCGCGCTCACCCGGAAGTACGGCGAGGACATCACCGCCGTGCTGGCCTGGGCCCGGGAGGGCGCGGCCCGGCTCACCGAGCTGGAGGGCGACGACGAGCGGATCGGCGAGCTGACGGCGGAACGGGACGCGCTGCGCGCCGAACTCTCCGTCCTGGGGCAGACGTTGACCGATGCGCGAAACCGTGCCGCGGCGCTGTTCGCCGAGGCCGTGACCGCCGAGCTGGCCTCGCTGGCCATGCCGCACGCCAGGGTCTCCTTCGCCATCCGGCAGACCGAGGCGGCCGACGAGGCGTCCGGCATCGAGATCGACGGCCGGAGCGTGGTCTACGGGCCGTCCGGCGCCGACGAGGTCGAACTGCTGCTGGCCCCGCACCCCGGGGCCCAGCCGCGGCCGATCGCCAAGGGGGCCTCGGGCGGTGAGCTGTCCCGGGTGATGCTGGCCGTCGAGGTGGTCTTCGCGGGCGCCGACCCCGTGCCCACCTACCTCTTCGACGAGGTCGACGCGGGCGTCGGCGGCAAGGCCGCGGTCGAGGTCGGGCGGCGGCTCGCCAAGCTCGCCAGGTCCGCGCAGGTCGTCGTCGTCACGCACCTGCCGCAGGTGGCGGCGTTCGCGGACCGGCAGCTGCTGGTCGAGAAGACGGTCGACGGGGCGGTGACCAGCAGCGGGGTCACGGTCCTGGAGGGCGAGGACCGGGTGCGGGAGCTGTCCCGGATGCTCGCGGGCCAGGAGGACTCGCAGACGGCACGGGCCCACGCGGAGGAACTGCTGGCCGCGGCACGGGCGGACGGCTAGCGGGGCTTCACGGGCGTCGGAGCGGGACCTTCGGGGGAGGGCGTCGGGCATACGTGGTTCGGGCCCGGTCGCCTGGCCGTCCCCCGGCGGGCGTCGGGCCCGTCCATCCGGCCGGCTCGTGGTGCGCATCCGTCCGGCCGGTCCGTCGTACGCATTCACCCGGCCGGTTCGTCGTATGCGTTCGCCCGGCGGGCCGTGGACGGGAACGGGCGCCCGGACGGGCCCGGCGGGGCGCTGCGTAGTCTGGCGCGCATGGGAGTGACGTTCAGCAGGGCCCTGATGTCCGGTGCCGTCTCGGCGGCCGTCGCGACAGGCGTGTACCGGGCGTTGCGGGCCCGGCCGCACGGGGGTTGGCAGCGTGTCAACCACGCGGGCCGGACCGTCGATCTGTACGCCGGGCCCGCCGCGGTGCTCGGCACCGCGGCCGGGGCGGCGGCGCTGCCCCTGCCCGCCCGCACCCGGTGCGCCGCCGTGCTCGCCGTACTGGCGGCCGGCGGCTGCGGCGCGTACGACGACTTCGCGGGCGCGGACGATCCGCGCCGCGGATTCCGTGCCCACCTGGGCGCGCTGCGGAACGGCGAGGTGACCGGCGGCGCGGTGAAGCTCTTCGGGATCGGGGCCGCCGGACTCGCGGCCGGGGCGCTGCTCCGGGAACGGCCCGTCGACCGGGTGCTCGCCGCGGTCGTGATCGCCGGAGGCGCGCACCTCGTCAATCTGACCGACGTGCGGCCCGCGACCGCCGCCGCGACCGTGTTCGCGCTCGGGACGCCGGGCCTGTGGCGCGGCGGGCTCACCGCCGCGCCGATGGGGGCCGTGGCGGCACTCGTCGCCGACGACCTGGGGGAGCGGACCATGCTCGGGGACGCCGGGGCCCACGCCCTGGGCGCCGCCCTCGGGGTCGCGGTCGTCGCGACCGGCGGCCGGGCCGGGCTCGTCGCCCACGCGGCCGGGCTCGTCGCGGCGACGGTGCACGGGGACCGGATCAGCCGGCTCGCCCGGACGGTGCCGGACCGCTGAGAAAGGAGCTCCTCCCACCGCACGGACCCCCGCCCCTGCCCGCAGGCCAACCACCCGTAGGGCAACTGTGCGTCGGTTTCTCACCCGTGCGGGTGATAGGGCGTGTGCCGTTGTTGCGATGCTGACAGGAACGGCGCCCCGACCGTGCCGGAACGTGCGTACGCACTGGCATCCTTGACGGTGCAATCACCGCCGACTCGGGAGCCCCGGGAGCCAATCAACGTGTCACAGCTGCGTACGGTCCAAGTCCTGGGCGGCGGCAGCGCGGGCAGCAGCGCCCATGTCGGTTCGCTGACCGCGGGGCTGGTGGCGCGGGGCGTGCACGTCACCGTCTGCGCCCCCGCCGAACTGGACCGCGCCCACGACTACTCCGGTACGGGAGCCCACTTCGCCCCCGTGCCGCGACGCAGCGATCCCGCCGCCGTCGCCGCCCTGCGCGCCGCCTGCGCGACGGCGGACGTGGTCCATGCGCACGGCTTGCACGCCGCCGTGCGCGCCTCCCTCGCGCTCGGTGGCACGGGCGTCCCACTGGTCGTCACCTGGCACGTCCGCGCCCACGCCGAGGGCGCCCGCGCACGCCTGCTGCGCCTGATGGAACGAAGAGCCGCCCGCGCGGCCGCGGTCGTGCTCGGTACGACGTCGGAACTGGTCGACCGGGCACGGAGCCGGGGCGCGCGCGATGCCCGGCTCGCTCCGGTCTCCGCCCCCGCACCCCGCCGGCCCGACCCCGCCCACGCGGACAAGGCGAGGGCCGAACTCGGCGTGGTCGAGCGGCCGTTGATCGTGTCGTACGGGAGTCTCGTACCACATCACGGGTACGGCACCCTGCTCGACGCCGCACGGCTGTGGTGCGACCTCGACCCCGCGCCGCTGCTGGTCATCGCGGGCGAGGGGCGGGAGAGGGCCGCCTTGCAACGCCGGATCAGGAACGAGGAGCTGTCCGTCCGGATCGTCGACGACCACGACACCACCACCACCGGGCTCCTCGCCATGGCCGATCTGGCCGTGCTGTCCAGCAGTTGGGAGGCGCGTTCGGTGCTGGCCCAGGACGCGCTGCGACTCGGCGTGCCCCTGGTCGCCACCGCGGTCGGCGGGGTGCCCGAACTCGTCGGGGACGCCGCGGAACTCGTGCCGTGCGGGGACGCCGGGGCGCTCGCGCGTGCGGTGGCCGGACTGCTCTGCGATCCGCGACGGCGCGAGCAACTGGCGGCTGCGGGGCCGGTGCAGGCCGCGAGCTGGCCCACCGAGGACGACACCATCGCCCAAGTGCTCAGCATCTACGACGAGTTGACCCAGCCGCTGGCGACGCGGGGGCGGTGAGCCGGACGGGCCGGGCCCTCCTACGGGGTGTGGCGGCGGGCCCGCAGGGCCAGGCTCAGGGCCAGCACCGCCTGCGGGTCGTCCAGATCGGTGCCGAGCAGCTCACCGATCCGAGCCAGCCGGTTGTACAGCGTCTGACGGTTCAGATGCAGCTCCCGCGCGGTCTCCGCCTTGCGGCCCGCATGGGCCAGGTACGTCTCCAGCGTCGGCAGCAGCGGAGGGCGCGAGGTGCGGTCGTGGTCGCGCAGCGGACCGATCGCCCGGTCCACGAACGCCGCCAGGTCCGGATGGTCCCGCAACCGCCACAGCAACAGGTCGATGTCGAGGCGCCGGGCGTCGTACCAGGGCCGGTCGCCGAGCCCGTGCGCGGCCGTCGCCGTCTCCGCCGCGTGCCGCAACCCCGCGCCGGCCGCCGCCCAGCCGCCCGCCACGCCCACCACCACGACCGGCGGCTGCGACCCGGCCCGCTCCAGACCGGCCCGCTCCACCCCCGCCCGCAGCGCCGCCGCGACCCGGTCCGCGACCGCCGTGCGCTCCGTCTCGGACCGTAGCCCGAGCAGTACCGGAACCCGGCCCTCCACGGGCCGCACGCCGAGCAGCACCGGCACCCCCACCGACGCGAGCTCCTCCAGTACCGCCCGCGCCAGCAACGCCCAGTTCCCCGACACGGACAGCTCGGGCGCCAGCCGCATCACGACCGGCAGCAGCGGTATATCGCCCGGCCTGAAGCCCAGGACGCGGGCCTGCGCCGGGGCGTCCTCCGGGGCGATCCGGCCCTCGGCGAGATCCGTCAGGAAGTCGCCCCGGCCGCGGGCCGCGAGCTCCTCCTCCTGCCGGGCCTGCATCAGCACGACGGCCAGGATGCCCGCCGCCCGCTCCGCCGCCATCCGGTGCACGGTCACCAACGGCCCGGACACCGCCAGCAGCACCAGCCGGGCCCGCACCGAACCCGTGCCGGGCCCGCCGCCCGGAACGTCCACCAGCACCGAGCCGGTGGGCGGGGTCTCGCGGGCCGCCCGGCCGCCACGCATCCCCTCCCACACCTGGAGCGGATCGGCGCCGACCGTGCCCGTTCCGGGGCCCGCCGCGTACAGCAGCTGGCCGTCCGCCGTCTCCAGGAAGACCGGGTTGGCCGTGAAGTCCGCCAGGATGCCCAGCACCTGGGGCACCCCGCCACCGCCGAGGAGCGCCTCCGTGCATCTGCGGTGCACGTCCTCGGCCTGCCGCAGCAGGGCGTAGTGACCGTTGACGATCTCGGTGTGGATCTCCTCGGTCACCGTCACGAACGGCACCTCGCGGTGCAGCTGCACCAGCGGCAGCCCCGCGGCGCGGGCGGCGTCCACTATCGACGCGGGCAGCCTGCTGAAGCGCGGCCCGAGCTCGACCACCAGGGCGGCGATCTTGCGGTCGGCGAGCCTGCGGACGAAGGCCCGCTGTTCGGCGGGACGGGTACCGAGCCCCAGACCGGTGGTCAGCAGCAGCTCGCCGCCCTTGAGCAGCGAGGCGATGTTGGGGACCTCGCCCGCGTGCACCCAGCGCACCGTACGGTTCAGCCGGTCCGCGCCGGCCACCACCTCCGGGAGCCCGCTGCGCAGCCCCGGCAGCTCAAGGGCTCGCTGCACGGTGATTCCGCCTTGCGTCTCCACTGCCTCTGGCCTCGCGCTTCCACTCGGATCGGACGGGCGATCGCCCTGTTTCAGGACGGTACCCGGTTCCGGCGGCCCGGGGCGCCGCCGGGGAGACCACGAAGACCGGAGGACCGGGGGACCGGGGGACCGGGGAACCGGAGAGAGCCGGGGGACCGGAGAGAGCCGGGGGACCGGAGAGAGCCGGGGAGGTCAGGGAAGTCGGGGCGGCCCTGGGAGGCTGTTGACAGGGGCGGGTGCCGCTGCGATCTTGTGACCGCCGCCCGGTTCCGGCCGGACGGCCCTCGTATCGGACCCGGACCTGGAGCAGACGTGGGCGACGACGCACCGGCGTGCACGAGCGGTTCGGGGCTTTTCGGCCCGCTGGTCGGAACCGACTGGCTGGGGCCGCGGCTGACCCGCCCGGGGCTGGTGGTCCTCGACGCCTCCGTGGGTGCGCACCGGGAATCGGAACAACGGATTCCGGGCGCGCGGACCTTCGACATCGACGGGGCGCTGTCCGACCACGACGGGCCCCTGCCCCACACGATGCCCGCCCCCGACCGGTTCACCGAGGAGCTGCGCTCCCTGGGCGTGAACGACACCGACACCGTCGTCGTCTACGACTGCGCGGGCATCTACTCCAGCGCCCGTGCCTGGTGGATGCTGCGCGCGATGGGCTTCGACCGGGCCGCGGTCCTCGACGGCGGCCTGCCCGCCTGGGCGGAGGCCGGACTGCCGCTGGAGAGCGCGGAACCCGCGGGGGCCGGGCCCGCCGTGGCACGCGGGAACTTCACGGCCCGGCCGCGCACGGGGCTGTTCGTCGGCAGCGCGGAGGTGTCGGCGGCCCTGTCCGACCCCGGCGCGGCCGTCCTCGACGCCCGTTCCCGGGAACGGTTCGCCGGTACGGTCGCCGAGCCGAGGCCGGGACTGCGCCCCGGACACATGCCGGGCGCGGTCAACCTGCCCTTCGGCGAGCTCCAGCGCGACGGCCGGATGCGCCCGGCGGACGAACTGCGCGCGATGTTCGCCGCCCTCGCCGGGGAGCGCGAGCGGCTGCTGTTCAGCTGCGGATCGGGCGTCACCGCGTGCGTTCTGGCA
This sequence comes from Streptomyces sp. NPDC001732, assembly GCF_053596315.1. Lineage (NCBI taxonomy): Bacteria > Bacillati > Actinomycetota > Actinomycetes > Kitasatosporales > Streptomycetaceae > Streptomyces > Streptomyces sp. NPDC001732. The sequence goes on along the minus strand of NZ_JBSFFY010000031.1, from coordinate 73,589 downwards.
CTCGGCGCCGTACTGGCGGGGCACGGCGACACGGCCGTGTACGACGGCTCCTGGAGCGAATGGGGGCTGCCGTCGGAACTGCCCGTCGCGACCGGACCGGACGCCGCCGCCCCACCGCGCTGAGCCGGCTTCCCGCAGGGCGGGACTTGCCACAGGGCGGGGCTTCCCGCAGGGCAGGAGCGGGGCGGGAAAACGGTTCGACGGGTTCGTGGAGTGCTGACACCGTGGCGCACCATGACGAACTTCGAGCCCGTGACCGCCGCCGACCTGTCGCTCATGCAGGCCCTGGCGCAGCGCGTCACCGCCGTGCGCCCGGACCTGGTGAACAGCGACGCGGCGTTCGGCGAACTGGCCTGGAACTGGGGCACGGGACACTCCGGCGAGGGCGCGAGCCGTCCGCGTCGGCTGTGGTTCTCCGGCGGGGACCTGGTGGCGTGGGGCTGGGTCCGTCTTCCGCACCGGGTGCGGCGGGGCGACGGATCGGTGAAGGACCTCACCGGCGCCTACCTGGCGTATCAGGTCCACCCCGACCACGCCGGCCTGGTCGACGAGGTGATCGACTGGTACGACGGCACGGCGGCGGGCCTCGAACGCACGGTGCTGCCGAGCGCCGCCGACGGGTTCGCCCTGGAGCGATGGACGGCGCACGGCTACGGGACCGACCCGGCCGCACTCGGTGACCACGGGTCCTGGACCCAGCTCAACGAGCGGGACCTCACCGACCTGGAACAGCCGGTGCTGCCGGACGGGTTCCGGTTCCGCACCGCCGACGAGACCGGGCCGGAGGCCGTGGTCCGGGCCCATCTGGACGCCTGGGGCTCCTCGGCGTACACGGTCGAGGACTACCGGTGCGTCCGGCGGACGGCGGCGTACCGCGGCGATCTGCACGTCCTGGTGGAGGCGCCGGACGGAACGATGGCGTCCTCGACGGTCATGTGGCTCGACGAGGCGAACAGGACCGCCGCGTTCGAGCCGGTCGGAACGCATGTGGGCTACCGGCGCCGGGGCCTCGGCAGGGCGATGCTCCTGCACGGCATGCACCTGGCACGGGCGGCCGGGGCCACGCGCATGACGGTCGCCTGCCTGGGCGCGCCGGGGCACCCCGGGGCGCGCGGGCTGTACTACGGCGTCGGGTTCCAAGAGCTCACGCGGGACGTGCCGCTCATCAAGGCCGGCACCGCGGACTGAGGAGCCGGGCGGCGGAGAGGGACCCCCCACCGCCCGGGGCGGGGGGCCCTCTCCGCCCCGTCGGCCGTGCGGTGGACATCACCGGGGCCGACAGGGCAGGGGCCGGGAACCCGCAGCCGGTTCAGCCGACGTACGCCCCGCTCGCCGTCAGGCGCAGCGCGGTGTCGATCAGCGGCACATGGCTGAACGCCTGGGGGAAGTTCCCCACCTGGCGCTGCAGCCGGGGGTCCCACTCCTCCGCGAGCAGGCCCAGGTCGTTGCGCAGGGCCAGCAGCCGCTCGAAGAGCTGGCGCGCCTCGTCGACCCGGCCGATCATCGCCAGGTCGTCCGCCAGCCAGAACGAGCAGGCCAGGAACGCGCCCTCGTCGCCCTCCAGGCCGTCGACGCCCGCGTCCTCGCCCGCGGTGGGGTAGCGCAGCACGAAGCCGTCCTCGGTGGACAGTTCGCGCTGGATCGCCTCGATCGTGCCGATCACGCGCTTGTCGTCCGGCGGCAGGAAGCCCATCTGCGGGATCAGGAGCAGGGAGGCGTCCAGCTCCTTCGAACCGTAGGACTGGGTGAAGGTGTTGCGTTCCGGGTCGTAACCCCGCTCGCAGACGTCCCGGTGGATCTCGTCGCGCAGCTCCCGCAACTGCTCCAGCGGACCCTCCGCGTCCCCGGACTCGATCAGCTTGATGGTGCGGTCGACGGCGACCCAGGCCATCACCTTCGAGTGCACGAAGTGGCGGCGTGGGCCGCGCACCTCCCAGATGCCCTCGTCCGGCTCGTCCCAGTGCTTCTCCAGGTACTCGATCAGCTTGAGCTGGAGGCCGGTCGCGTAGTCGTTGCGGGTCAGGCCGGTCATGTGGGCGAGGTGGAGCGCCTCGGTGACCTCGCCGTACACGTCCAGCTGGAGCTGGCCCGCCGCGCCGTTGCCGACCCGGACCGGGGCCGAGTTCTCGTAGCCGGGCAGCCAGTCCAGTTCCGCCTCGCCCAGCTCGCGCTCGCCCGCGATCCCGTACATGATCTGGAGGTTCTCCGGGTCGCCGGCGACCGCCCGCAGCAGCCACTCGCGCCAGGCGCGGGCCTCTTCCCGGTAACCGGTGCGCAGCAGCGAGGAGAGAGTGATCGCGGCGTCGCGCAGCCAGGTGTAGCGGTAGTCCCAGTTGCGGGAGCCGCCGATGTCCTCCGGCAGCGAGGTGGTCGGCGCGGCGACGATGCCGCCGGTCGGCGCGTACGTCAGCGCCTTGAGGGTGATCAGGGAACGGACCACGGCCTCCCGGTAGGGCCCGTGGTACGTGCACTGCTCGACCCACTCGCGCCAGAAGTCCGCGGTCGCGTCCAGCGAACCCTCCGGGTCCGGCAGGCCCGGCGGCTCGCGGTGCGAGGGCTGCCAGCTGATCGTGAACGCGATCCGGTCGCCCGGCGCGACCGTGAAGTCGGAGTACGTGGTCAGGTTCTCGCCGTAGGTGTCGGCGGGGGTGTCCAGCCAGACGGAGTCCGGGCCCGCAACGGCGACCGTGCGGCCGTCGACCTTGTGCACCCAGGGCGTGACCCGCCCGTAGCTGAACCGCATCCGCAGCTCGGAGCGCATCGGCACCCGGCCGCTGATCCCCTCCACGATCCGGATCACCTGCGGCGCACCGTCACGCGGCGGCATGAAATCGGTCACCCGGACCGTTCCGCGGGGTGTGTCCCACTCCGACTCCAGGATGAGGGAGTCACCGCGATAGCGGCGGCGGTCCGCGGCCTGCGGTTCGGTGCCGTCCGCCCGCGCGGGGCCCAGGCGCCAGAAGCCGTGCTCCTCGGTACCCAGCAGTCCCGCGAAGACGGCGTGCGAATCGAAGCGGGGAAGGCACAGCCAGTCCACTGTGCCGTCCCGGCAGACCAGGGCGGCGGTCTGCATGTCTCCGATGAGTGCGTAATCCTCGATGCGCCCGGCCACGTGCGTCTCCAGTCGAACGGCCATGTCGCCCCGTAGGGCATTACTGCGGGTCAAGAGGTGGTCGCAAGGGGTTGTGGTGGGGAAACCTGCGAACGTGTCACCTCGCCCGGGGCAAGTGTCCGAGCAGGATACGACGCACTCCGATGATCTGCGCGACTGTCTTGACAACCGGTCTGACCCGAACGGGTGTGTGCGTGGACACTCGTGGTGATCATGCGAGGTGGGCGCCCGGACGGCGTCGGAAGCGGGCTCCCTTCCGCGCTGATACCCTGGTAGCCCGTGGACCGGTGGTCGTCCGCAACCGCAGACGAGGCCCCCGAACCGCAGCGACGGCACCTCCAAAGTCTCCGGACGGGAACGCCGGTACGCACCTCACGATCGCGACCACGGGAGCCCCCTTTGGCTATGCAGCCCACATCCACGACGACCAAGCACATCTTCGTCACCGGGGGTGTCGCCTCTTCCCTCGGCAAGGGTCTGACTGCCTCCAGCCTCGGCGCCCTGCTCAAGGCGCGCGGCCTCCGGGTCACCATGCAGAAGCTCGATCCCTACCTGAACGTCGACCCGGGCACGATGAACCCGTTCCAGCACGGTGAGGTGTTCGTCACCAACGACGGCGCCGAGACCGACCTGGACATCGGCCACTACGAGCGCTTCCTCGACGTGGACCTCGACGGCTCCGCCAACGTCACCACCGGCCAGGTCTACTCGCAGGTGATCGCCAAGGAGCGGCGCGGCGAGTACCTCGGTGACACCGTGCAGGTCATCCCGCACATCACCAACGAGATCAAGCACCGCATCCGCCGCATGGCCACCGACGACGTCGACGTCGTGATCACCGAGGTCGGCGGCACGGTCGGGGACATCGAGTCGCTGCCGTTCCTGGAGACCGTCCGCCAGGTCCGCCACGAGGTCGGCCGGGACAACGTCTTCGTCGTGCACATCTCGCTGCTGCCCTACATCGGCCCGTCCGGCGAGCTCAAGACCAAGCCGACCCAGCACTCCGTCGCCGCCCTGCGCAACATCGGCATCCAGCCCGACGCCATCGTGCTGCGCGCCGACCGCGACGTGCCGACCGCCATCAAGCGCAAGATCTCGCTGATGTGCGACGTCGACGAGGCCGCCGTGGTGGCCTGCGTGGACGCCAAGTCGATCTACGACATCCCGAAGGTGCTGCACACCGAGGGCCTGGACGCCTACGTCGTGCGCAAGCTCGACCTGCCGTTCCGTGACGTCGACTGGACGACGTGGGACGACCTGCTGGACCGCGTCCACAACCCCGACCACGAGATCACCGTCGCGCTCGTCGGCAAGTACATCGACCTGCCCGACGCCTACCTCTCGGTCACCGAGGCCATCCGGGCCGGCGGCTTCGCCAACAAGGCACGGGTCAAGGTCAAGTGGGTCGCCTCGGACGACTGCAAGACCCCGGCCGGCGCCGCCCGGCAGCTCTCCGACGTCGACGCGATCTGCGTCCCCGGCGGCTTCGGCGACCGCGGTGTCAACGGCAAGATCGGCGCCATCCGGTACGCCCGCGAGAACAAGGTGCCGCTGCTCGGCCTCTGCCTCGGCCTGCAGTGCATCGTGATCGAGGCGGCGCGCAACCTCGCCGAGATCCCCGACGCCAACTCCACCGAGTTCGACGCCGCCACCGCGCACCCCGTCATCTCGACGATGGAGGAGCAGCTGGCGTACGTCGAGGGCGCGGGCGACCTGGGCGGCACCATGCGGCTCGGGCTGTACCCGGCGAAGCTCGCCGAGGGCTCGCTGGTCCGCGAGGCGTACGACGACCAGCCGTACGTGGAGGAGCGCCACCGCCACCGCTACGAGGTCAACAACGCCTACCGGGCCGAGCTGGAGAAGAAGGCCGGTCTGGTCTTCTCCGGCACCTCCCCGGACAACAAGCTCGTCGAGTACGTCGAGTACCCGCGCGAGATCCACCCCTACCTGGTCGCCACCCAGGCGCACCCGGAGCTCCGCTCCCGCCCGACCCGCCCGCACCCGCTCTTCGCGGGCCTGGTGAAGGCGGCCGTCGAGCGCAAGACCCGTGGGGCCGAAGACGGTCGGGGCGCCGCCTCGGGCAAGTAGTCCGGCGCCGCACAGGCATTAACGTTGACCGGGGTACGCGTCCTTCGAGGAGGCGTGCCCCGGTTTCTGTTTTTCGTGGGAGGACGTAGATGGGTTTCCAGGACACGCCCGAGGAGTGGCAGGTCACCGCGACCGAGACGCCCTTCACCGGCAACAAGACCAGCGTCCGCACCGACGAGGTGGTGATGCCGGACGGCACGGTCGTACGCCGCGACTACCAGGTCCACCCGGGCTCGGTCGCCGTGCTCGCGCTCGACGGGGAGGGCCGGGTCCTCGTGCTGCGGCAGTACCGCCACCCGGTGCGCCACAAGCTCTGGGAGATCCCGGCCGGACTGCTCGACGTCCCCGGCGAGAACCCGCTGCACGCCGCCCAGCGCGAGCTGTACGAGGAGGCGTACGCCAAGGCCGAGGACTGGCGGGTGCTGACCGACGTCTACACCACGCCGGGCGGCTGCGACGAAGCCGTACGGATCTTCCTGGCCCGGAACCTCTCCGAGGCCGACGGGGAGCGCTTCGAGGTCTCCGAGGAGGAGGCGGACATGGAGCTGGCCCGGGTGCCGCTCCAGGAGCTGGTGCGGGGCGTGCTCGCGGGGGAGCTGCACAACAACTGCCTCGTGGTGGGCGTCCTCTCGCTCGCGGCGGTCCTCGCGGGCGACGGGGTCGACTCGCTGCGCCCGGCCGAGGCGCCGTGGCCCGCCCGCCCGTTCGAGGCCTGACGGGGGAGGGGTACCGGACAGGGATCCGGGGGGTCGCGGGCACCGGCGGCTCCTCGCGGCCGCGAGCGGGAACGAGCGGGAACGAGATGGCCGGGACCCCGGCGGGCCGCCGAACACGCCGGTGAAGTCCCTTGATCGGAAAAGATGATGATCCGATTGGGGGACCTTCGCGTCGCGCTCCACCGGAATCGTCCACGCGCCTGAACTACGCTCGGAACGCCCTGACCGGAGCCCCGGCGGGCGACGCGTGCAGCGAAGTGGAGCGTGGCCCGTGACGGATCAGGCGGTGGACACCAGCGGCCCGGCCGAGGCGGCGGGGACCGAGGAGTCGTCCGGCGCCGCCCCGCCCCGACTCCTCGGCCGCGACCGCGAGTTGAAGCAACTGCGGGCCGACATCGAACGGACCGGTCTGGACACCCTGGCCGGCCGCAAGGCCGCCCGCGCCCGGGTCCTGCTGGTCGCCGGACGCCCCGGCTCCGGACGCACCGCGCTCGCCGGTGAACTCGCCCGCGGACTGCTCGCCGAGGGCGGCCACCCCGACGGACTGCTGCACGCCAGACTCGCCGACCCCGACGGCATGCCGGTTCCCACCGAGCGCACCGCCCGCGAACTGCTCGGCCGGCTGGGGGTGACGGGACCGCCCGGCGCGGACGGCGACGAACTCTCCGAACTGCTCCGCGGGGAGCTCGCCCGCCGCCGCGTCCTGCTGCTCCTGGACGACGCGGCGGACGCGGAACAGGTGGACCCGCTGCTGCCCGACAACCCGGACTGCCTGGTCGTCGCCACTTCCGAGGGTCCGCTGACCGGAATCCCCGACGTCCGCCCCTGCACCATCGGCGGTCTGGAGCCGGGCGCCGCCGTGAAACTGCTCGCCCGCACCATCGGGCAGGTCAGGATCACCGTCGACCCGCGGACCGCCGAGAGCCTGGCAGAGGAGTGCGGCGGGCTGCCGGCCGCCCTGGTCATGGTCGCCGGCCTGCTCGCCGCCCAGCCCATGACGTCGGTCGCCGACATCACCGGGCAGCTGCGCGAGCTGCCGGAGGAAACCGGGCAGTCCACCGGCTCCCGCCCGCTGGCCCGGGTCTTCCGGCTGGTCCACGACTTCCTGCCGCCCACCGCCGCCCGGATACTGCGCCTGCTCGCCCTGGCCCCCGCCGGACTCGTCGACGCCCACACCGCCTCCGCGCTGGCCGGCTGTTCCGTCTCGGCCGCCCAGCGGACCCTCGACGACTTCGTGGCCCTGGGGCTGCTGCGCGGCAACGGGGCCGACCGGCCGCAGTACGAGCTGCCCGGCTGCCTCGCCCCGCTGCTGCGGGCGCTGCTGGAGGCCCGGGAGCGCCCGGCGGAGATCCAGCTCGCCGGCGCCCGGCTGCTGGAGCGGACCGTACGGCTGCTGCAGTCCTGCCGGGCGGTCACCGAGCCCGAGGGCTCCCCGGCCCGCCGCAAGCTCGCCGGACTGCCGAGCTCGCTGCGCTTCCCCGGCCCCGAGGCGGCCGCCGCCTGGCTGCGGACCCGCCGCCCGGCCCTGCTGGCCGCGGCGGCGATGGCCGTCGAGGACGGTGAACTCGACACGCTGGCAAGGCGGTTGGTGGCCGCCCTGGTGCGGGCGCTGGCCGTGCACCAGGGCACCGAGGCGGCCGCCCCCGACCTGTACGGGCTGCACGGTCTGGTGCTGGCCGTCGCCGAGCGGCGCGAGCTGCCGCGCGAGCGGGCCGCCGCGCTCCTCAACCTCGCCGACCTCGACGCCAGGACCGGCCGCACCCGGGAGGCGCTGACCCGGTACCGGGCCGCGCTGGACGCCGGACGGGAGGCGAAGGACCCGTACGCCACCGGCCGCGCGATGGAATCCGTAGGCGGCGCCTACGCCGAGCTGGGCGACTACCAGCGGGCCGCCGACTGGTACGGCCGGGCGCTGGCGCAGCGGCTCACCCAGGGGGAGCGGGCCGACGAGGCACGGCTGTACGGGCGACTCGGCGCCGTCCACACCTACGCCGGGCGGTACGGCGAGGCGCTGCGGAACTGGCGGGCCGCGGCGGCGGGGTACCGCAGGCTCGGCGACGTGCCCGCCCAGGCGCGGGCGCTGAGCGAGGCGGCGCGGGTCCAGGAGTACGCGGGCCGCCCGCACGAGTCGCTGCACACCTGCCGGGAGGCCGTCGAGTGGGCCAGGCGGGCCGGTGACGTGCGGCTGCAGGCGGCGCTGGAACTCCGGCTGGCCGACACCCTCGACCGGCTCGGCGACCCGGCCGCGGCCGGGCTGCACCGGGGAGTGGCCGACAGGCTGCTGGACAAGAAGGATGTGACCTGCGAAATCCGTAGTACGGCGACAGAAAAATAATGCTTTGTAAGGCTAGACAGTACGAAACCCTTCATTAGACTGGCTGTACCGCGTGCGTTCGCGGTGTCTCCATTTACGTAGTGTCTATCCGGGTATGTATGGGTATGCCCGGGTAACTCTCTGAGCCAAGGACCGTGATCGACGTGAAGGTCGGCATCCCCCGCGAAGTCAAGAACAACGAGTTCCGCGTGGCGATCACGCCTGCCGGTGTGAACGAGCTCGTCCGCCACGGCCACCAGGTCGTCGTCGAGCAGAATGCCGGTGCAGGCTCCTCCATCACGGACGAGGAGTACGTGGCCGCCGGGGCGCAGATACTGCCCACCGCCGACGAGGTCTGGGCCACCGCCGACCTGCTGCTCAAGGTCAAGGAGCCGGTCGCCGAGGAGTACCACCGCCTCCGCAAGGACCAGACGCTCTTCACCTACCTCCACCTCGCCGCCTCCCGCGAGTGCACCGACGCACTGCTCGAGTCGGGCACCACCGCCATCGCCTACGAGACGGTCGAGACCGCGAGCCGCGCGCTCCCGCTGCTCGCTCCGATGTCCGAGGTCGCGGGCCGACTGGCCCCGCAGGTCGGCGCCTACCACCTGATGCGCTCGGTCGGCGGCCGCGGCGTGCTGCCGGGCGGCGTCCCGGGCACGGCGGCCGGCAAGGCCGTCGTCATCGGCGGCGGCGTCTCCGGCTGGAACGCCACGCAGATCGCCGTCGGTCTCGGCTTCCACGTCACGCTGCTCGACAAGGACATCAACAAGCTCCGCGAGGCGGACAAGATCTTCGGCACCAAGGTGCAGACGGTCGTCTCCAACGCCTTCGAGCTGGAGAAGGCGGTCGTCGAGGCCGACCTCGTCATCGGTGCCGTGCTCATCCCCGGCGCGAAGGCCCCGAAGCTGGTCACCAACGAGCTCGTCGCCAAGATGAAGCCCGGAAGTGTACTTGTCGACATTGCGATCGACCAGGGCGGCTGCTTCGAGGACTCGCACCCGACGACGCACGCCGAGCCGACCTTCACGGTCCACAACTCGGTCTTCTACTGCGTCGCGAACATGCCGGGCGCGGTGCCGAACACCTCCACGTACGCCCTCACCAACGCCACGCTGCCGTACATCGTGGAGCTCGCCAACCGCGGCTGGGCCGAGGCGCTGCGCCGTGACGCCGCGCTCGCCAAGGGCCTCAACACCCATGACGGCAAGGTCGTTTACCGCGAGGTGGCCGAGGCGCACGGCCTGGAGCACGTCGAGCTGAGCTCGCTCCTCGGCTGACGTCTCCCCGACAGCCCGAAGGGCGTGGCGAGGAGGTGCCCCGCCTCCCGTCAACTTCATGCGTCCGGCCGGACCTTGCCGAGCAAGGTCCGGCCGGACGCATGTCGGGAGCCGTGCGGAGCGCGTTCAACTCGTCTCGAACGTAACTCTTCAACCGATTCGTACACCGGTTAAAAGTGCGCCGTGATGGCCGCATGCCCTTGACAGGGAGGTGTTCGATTGCCGACACATCCGGCCGGGTCCGGCGGATTGTGTTGCTGCGAAGCGGTGACACGCCATAGAGTCGCCAATCGTCGGCATGGTGCCACGCTGACCTATCGATAAGTTTCCTGGTCACATCCAAGGAGGTAAGACGACTTGTGAATGAGTCGACATTTACTCCCGGGGGTGTACAACCAGGGATGCCTGCGCGGGGCCAGAGCCCGAACGGGCTGGAGGCTGTCGGCTCCGTCGCTGTCCGCGCCTTCTCCACCCAACAGCACATGACGACAGCCCCCCAGATGATGGACGGCCTACACGTGAACGCCATGGCCGGCAACGAGAGTGGCCGGGAGACCGCCCGCTTCGCCGACTTCGACGAGGTGCCCCAGGGGCACTTCTACGACCCCGACGCCGAGTACGAACCCGATCCGGAGTACGCGGCCACCCTCGCGCCCGACGCTGCCCGCCAGCGCCGCGAGCGGATCGGCCCGACCGGTCGGCCCCTGCCCTACTTCCCGATCCCGGGCCCGCTGACCGACCACGGTCCCGCGAAGATCATCGCGATGTGCAACCAGAAGGGCGGCGTCGGCAAGACCACGTCGACCATCAACCTGGGTGCCGCGCTCGCGGAGTACGGACGCCGCGTCCTGCTCGTCGACTTCGACCCGCAGGGAGCCCTGTCGGTCGGGCTCGGCGTCAACCCGATGGAGCTCGACCTCACGGTCTACAACCTGCTCATGGAGCGGGGCATGTCGGCCGACGAGGTCCTGCTGAAGACCGCGGTCCCCAACATGGACCTGCTGCCCAGCAACATCGACCTGTCCGCCGCCGAGGTGCAGCTGGTGAGCGAGGTCGCCCGGGAGTCCACGCTGCAGCGCGCCCTGAAGCCGCTGATGGCCGACTACGACTACATCGTGATCGACTGCCAGCCCTCGCTGGGCCTGCTCACCGTGAACGCCCTGACGGCCGCCCACAAGGTCATAGTGCCGCTGGAGTGCGAGTTCTTCGCGCTGCGCGGTGTGGCGTTGCTCACCGAGACCATCGAGAAGGTCCAGGAGCGCCTCAACCCCGACCTGGAGCTCGACGGCATCCTCGCCACCATGTACGACTCCCGTACGGTGCACAGCCGTGAGGTTCTCGCGCGCGTCGTCGAGGCGTTCGACGACCACGTCTACCACACGGTCATCGGGCGCACCGTGCGCTTCCCGGAGACCACGGTCGCCGGTGAACCCATCACCACGTACGCCTCCAACTCCGTCGGTGCCGCCGCCTATCGCCAGCTCGCCAGGGAGGTGCTCGCCCGGTGTCACGCCGAGTGAGTCTGCCCGGGGCCGACGAACTGTTCCGTACCACCGGGGGGATGGGGCTCCAGGCCTCGTCCCCCGCGGACCGGCGGCGCAAGGCGAACGGCGAGGCCCGGGTGCCCGGTCCCGCCGGTGAGAGCGACTCCGGGGCGGACGGAACCGGAACGGACACGGCGGAGGGAACCGCGGCCGCGCCGCGCGAGGAGCACTCCGCGGCGGACGCCGACGCGGCGGAGTCGCGCAGCCGCGGCGGCGAGGGCGACCGGGGCGCGGTGGCCGCGCAGACGGGGCGCAGGCCCCAGCAGCCCGCGCCGTCGGCCGCGCCGGAGGCGACCCCCGCGGTCCAGCCGCAGCGCAGGCGCGGCGGGCGCGGAGCGAACCGCAGGCCCAGCGGCCGCGAACGCCACGACGAGAAGATCACCGTCTACGTCTCGGCCGAGGAACTGATGGACCTGGAGCACGCGCGCCTCGTGCTGCGCGGGGAGCACGGGCTGGCCGTCGACCGCGGGCGGATCGTCCGTGAGGCGGTCGCCGTCGTCCTCGCGGACCTGGAGTCGCGGGGCGACGCGAGCATCCTCGTACGGCGGCTGCGCGGCCGCTGACGGGGCGGGCACCGGCGAGGACCGCGGTCCCGTCCCGTGGCCCCGGTGGACGCACGACGGCGCCCCGGCGTCGCCGAGAGCCGCCGGAAGAACGTCCCGCACGGCCGTACGCGAACGTCCCCGGCCCGCGGTGCGCCGCGTCCGACGCCGCGCGCCGGGCCGCCGGGGACCGCGGGGCAGCCCTCACGCCCCGAGAAGCAATGGGGACGGGCTTCCCGACACCTCGCGACTCCGCCTCCCGCGTCGTCGTCGGTCGCGACGGCTCCTTCCCCCAGGCTCTCGGCTTCGCCCTGGATCCCCGACCTCTCGGCTTCGCCCTGGATTCGGAGCGCATGACGCCGCTCGCTGATCCACTCCCTATCGCCCCCAGGGCGTTAGCCTGCTGATGGGCCGCCGGTCGAGCGGTCCGGCCCCTTCCGTACGGCCACGCCCGTGTCCCGCAGCCCCTGGACCCTCATGCCGACGACCGACGAGCCAGCCCGCCCCCCTCGCCGCCCCCTGGGGCGCGGTCCGGGGGGCCGGCCCGCACCGGAGCGGGCGAGCGGCCCGGCCACCGGCGCCGCACCGCCCCTCCCCGCCGACGGGACGGCCCCCGCGCACCCGACGGCGGCCCCGGAAGCACCCCGGGCCCCCTCGGCACGGGAAGCATCGGAAGCCCCCGCAGTACCGGAAGCACCGGCAGTACCGGAGACGTCCGGGGCCGGAGCGCCGGAGCCCGAGGTCTCCGGTGAGCCCGGGGCCGCCGGGGTCGAGGAGTGGGACGAGGAGCCGGAGGCGGAGGGCGAAGCCGTCGAGGACGGGCGGTTCACCGTTCGGCTGGCGAACTTCGAGGGGCCGTTCGACCTGCTCCTCCAGCTCATCTCCAAGCACAAGCTGGACGTGACCGAAGTGGCGCTGTCCAAGGTCACCGACGAGTTCATGGCGCACATCCGGGCCATGGGGCCGGACTGGGACCTGGACCAGACCACCGAGTTCCTCGTCGTCGCCGCGACCCTGCTCGACCTGAAGGCCGCCCGGCTGCTGCCCGCCGCCGAGGTGGAGGACGAGGCGGACCTGGCGCTGCTCGAAGCGCGCGACCTGCTCTTCGCCCGGCTGCTCCAGTACCGCGCGTACAAACGCATCGCGGAGATCTTCAGCGAGCGGCTGGAGTCGGAGGGGCGGCGCTTCCCGCGGACCGTGGGCCTGGAGCCGCACCACGCCGAGCTGCTGCCCGAGGTCGCGATCAGCATCGGGGCGGAAGGATTCGCCCGGCTGGCCGTGAAGGCGATGCAGCCCAGAGCCAAGCCGCAGGTGTACGTCGACCACATCCACGCGCCGCTGGTCAGCGTGCGGGAACAGGCCGGGATCGTGGTGGCGCGGCTGCGCGAGGCGGGGGAGGCCACCTTCCGGACGCTCACCGAGGACGCGCCGGACACCCTGACCGTCGTCGCCCGGTTCCTCGCACTGCTGGAGCTGTACCGGGAGAAGGCCGTCGCGCTCGACCAGGACGAGGCGCTCGGGGAACTCCTGGTGCGCTGGGCCGGGGGAGAGGGGAACGAGCCCGTGGTCACGGACGAGTTCGACACCGAGGCGCAGGACGCCCAGGAGGATGTGAAGGCATGAGTCAGCAGGACACCACCGGCTCCACCGTCGCGGATCTCGACCTCAAGCCCGCGCTGGAGGCCGTCCTCATGGTCGTCGACGAGCCCGCGACCGAGGAGCACCTCGCCAAGGTGCTGGAACGGCCCCGCCGGGCGGTCGCCGACGCGCTGCGCGAGCTGGCCGACGAGTACACCGTCCAGCGCCGGGGCTTCGACCTGCGGCTGGTGGCGGGCGGCTGGCGCTTCTACACCCGCCCCGAGTACGCGGAGGCGGTCGAGAGCTTCGTCCTGGACGGCCAGCAGGCCCGCCTCACCCAGGCGGCGCTGGAGACCCTCGCCGTGGTCGCGTACCGCCAGCCGGTCAGCCGCTCGCGGGTCTCGGCGGTGCGCGGGGTGAACTGTGACGGGGTCATGCGAACCCTCCTGCAGAGGGGCCTCGTCGAGGAGGCGGGCACGGAACCCGAAACAGGTGCGATCCTGTACAGGACGACGAACTACTTTCTGGAGCGGATGGGCCTGCGTGGCCTGGATGAGCTCCCGGAGCTCGCGCCCTTCCTCCCCGAGGCGGACGCGATCGAGGCCGAGACACCAGAGGGTGTGCCGTCGTTCGATCCGGACGCACCGGACACCCCGGATACTCACGCAGACGACAAGACGGAATTTTGATGCGAAGCAGTGGCAGGAACAGCGGAAGCGGCAGCGGCAGGAGCGGCGGCAACCGGAATCCCCGGGGTGCCGGCGCGGGCCGTGACGGCAAGCAGGAGCAGCGTCCTCGCAGGCCCAGGCCCGAGGAGCGCCGCTACGACGTGGGCGCCACCGACGAGAGGAGCGGCGACGGCCCCCGCAAGGGTCGTGGCGCCGCGGCCCGCGGCGGTGCCAAGGGCGGTCCGAAGGCCGCGCAGGGCGGCGGCAGGAGCGGGGGCCAGGGCCGCCGGAGCACCCCGTCCCGCCCCCGCGAGCTCGACGCCAAGATCGAGCAGCGCAACCGGGACCGGTACGCGAACAAGCCCGAGATCAGGACGCCCAAGACCCACCCGGGCGCCGAGCAGGAGGGTGAGCGGCTGCAGAAGGTCCTCGCCCGTGCCGGCATGGGCTCGCGCCGCGCGTGCGAGGAGCTGATCGAGCAGGCCCGCGTCGAGGTGAACGGCGAGATCGTCGTCGAGCAGGGCATGCGCGTCGACGTGCACAAGGACGAGATCAAGGTCGACGGCCTGACGGTCGCCGCCCAGTCCTACCTCTTCTTCGCGCTGAACAAGCCCGCCGGGGTCGTCTCCTCCATGGAGGACCCGGACGGCCGTCAGTGCCTCGGCGACTACGTCACCAACCGTGAGACGCGGCTCTTCCACGTCGGCCGGCTGGACACCGAGACCGAGGGCGTCATCCTGCTCACCAACCACGGCGAGCTGGCCCACCGCCTGACCCACCCCAAGTACGGGGTGAAGAAGACCTACCTGGCCGCCATCCAGGGACCGCTCCCGCGCGACCTGGGCAAGCGGCTCAAGGACGGCATCCAGCTGGAGGACGGGTACGCCCGCGCCGACCACTTCCGGGTCGTCGAGAACACCGGCAAGAACTACCTGGTCGAGGTCACCCTCCACGAGGGGCGCAAGCACATCGTCCGCCGGATGCTGGCCGAGGCCGGCTTCCCGGTCGAGCGGCTCGTGCGCACCTCCTTCGGGCCGATCCCGCTGGGCGACCAGAAGTCCGGCTGGCTGCGCCGCCTCACCAACACCGAGGTGGGCATGCTGATGCGCGAGGTCGGCCTGTAGCAGTCCCCGCCCCACGGCCCGCGGCCGGTTCCCGTTCCCGATGTTCCGAACGGGAACCGGCCGCGGGCCTTTTGCCGCGCCCGTTCCCCCTTTATAGTCAGAGTGACTATTAAGGAGGCGGGCGTGAGTCTCGCGGATTTCCTCGATCCCCTGCAGCAACCCCTGGTGACGGTCCTGGACACCCCGGTCAGCTGGACCGAGGTGCTCGGCTTCGGCAGCGGTGCGCTGTGCGTCTGGCTCGTGGCCCGCCAGCACCTCGCCAACTGGCCCATCGGCATCGCCAACAACCTCTTCTTCATCCTGCTGTTCGCCCAGTCCGGTCTGTACGCCGACGCCGGCCTGCAGATCGTCTTCATCGTCCTCGCCGTGTACGGCTGGTGGACCTGGACCCACGGGGGTGGACCAGGAGCACCGGACCTGCCGGTGAGGCGGACCACGCGCACCGAATGGGCCTGGCTGCTCGTGGCCGGGGCGGTGGGGGCCCTCGCCCTCACCGCCCTGCTCGACCGCGCCACCGACTCGACCGTGCCCTTCTGGGACGCCCTGACGACCGCGCTGTCCCTGACGGCGACGTACGGGCAGTGCCGCAAGCTCGTCGAGTCGTGGTGGCTCTGGATCGCGGCCGATGTGGTGTACATCCCGCTGTACGCGTACAAGGAGCTCTACCTGACCTCGCTGCTGTACCTCGGCTTCCTGACGCTCTGCCTGATCGGGCTGCGCAACTGGAGGCGCGATCTCGCCGGGCAGCGGCGGGAGTTGGCGGGGGCGACGGCATGAAGCGCTTCGGGCACGGGCTCGTCCTCGGCAAGTTCTATCCGCCGCACGCCGGTCATCACCACCTCGTCCGCACCGCGCGGGACCGCTGCGAGCGGCTGACCGTCCTCGTCTGCGCCGCCTCCGTCGAATCCGTGCCGCTCGCCGACCGAGTGGCCTGGATGCGGGAGACGCACCCGGACGCACGGGTCGTCGGCGCCGTCGACGACACCCGCATGGACCTCCACGACCCGGCGATCTGGGACGCGCACATGGCCGTCTTCACCGGGGCCGTGCCCGAACCGGTGGACGCCGTCTTCACCTCGGAGCCCTACGGGGACGAACTCGCCCGCCGGTTCGGCGCCGAGTCCGTCTGCGTCGACCCCGACCGCACGGTCTTCCCCGTCTCCGGGACGGCCGTCCGGAAGGACCCGGTCGGCTGCTGGGACTTCCTGGAGCCGCCCGTACGGGCCGCGCTCACCCGCCGGGTCGTCGTCCTCGGCGCGGAATCCACCGGCACCACGACGATGGCCCTGGCCCTGGCCGACCACTACCGCCGACGCGGCGGCGTCTGGGCCCGGACGGGCTGTGTCGCCGAGTACGGGCGGGAGTTCAGCGAACGGAAACTGGCCGAGCTGCGCTCCCGGTGGCCCGGGGCCCAGTGGGAGGACGTGGTCTTCGGCACGGACGACTTCCCGCTGATCGCCGAGGCCCAGAACGCCGCGGAGGAGAGGGCCGCGCGCATCGGGTCGCCGGTGCTCCTCTGCGACACCGACTCCTTCGCCACCACCGTCTGGCACGAGCGGTACGTCGGCGGACGCAATCCGCTCGTCGAGGAGATCGCCGACCGCGTCGCCCACCACCTGTGGCTGCTCACCGACCACGAGGGCGTCGCCTTCGAGGACGACGGGCTGCGCGACGGCGAGGAGCTGCGCCCCTGGATGACCGACCGCTTCCGGGCCGAACTCACCCGCACCGGACGGCGGTTCGTCGAACTGACCGGGCCCCACGAGGAACGCCTGGAGACCGCGGTCGCCGCCGTCGACCGGCTGCTCGCCGACGGCTGGGACTTCGCCGCGCCCCTGCCGGAGAACCGATGAGCACCGGCATCCCCGCAGGCTACGACCCGCACGCCTTCGAACCCTTCGCGGTCACCGTGGACCTCGCCGTCTTCACGGTCCGCGCCGCCCGGCTGCACGTCCTGCTCGTCGAACGGGGCGAGGACCCGTACAAGGGCCGCTGGGCGCTGCCCGGCGGCTTCGTGCTGCCCCGCGAATGCGCCGAGGACGCCGCCCGCCGGGAACTCGCCGAGGAGACCGGACTGACGGAGACCACCGTCGGCGCCCTCCACCTGGAACAGCTGCGCACCTACAGCGACCCGGACCGCGACCCCCGGATGCGGGTCGTCTCCGTCGCGTACGCCGCGCTCGTGCCCGATCTGCCCGAGCCGCGTGGCGGGGGCGACGCGGCCGGCGCCCGGTGGTGGGACGCCGGGGCGCCGGAGAAGGCCGCGGAAGCCCCCGGCCGGACGGGACTTCCGCCCCACGCCCCCGGCCCGCTCGCCTTCGACCACGACCGCATCCTCGCCGACGCCCACGACCGGATCGGCGCCAAGCTGGAGTACACCTGCCTCGCCACCGCCTTCTGCCCGCCCGAATTCACCCTGGGGGAACTCCAGCAGGTGTACGAGACGGTCTGGGGCGTGGAGCTGGACCGGCCCAACTTCCGGCGCAAGGTCCTCGCCACGCCCGGCTTCGTCCAGGCCGTGGAGGGACCGCCGCGCCGTACCGGCGGCCGGGGAAAACCGGCCGCGCTCTACCGGGCGGGTGCCGCCACCGCCCTGCACCCTCCCCTCCTGAGACCGGAAGGAAGAAGCACGTGATCGTGACCCGGACCATCACCAAACAGGCCGCCACCGGCGCACTGACCGGGCTCGCGCTCGGCGACGCCCTGGGCTTCCCGACCGAGTTCAACAACGTCCCGTCGATCCTCGCCAAGTGCGGGCCGTGGCGCGCGATGCGGCTGCCGAAGCCGGCGTACGTCACCGACGACACCCAGATGACCCTGGCCCTGGGACGGGGCCTGCGCACCGCCATGGACCGCGGACTGCTCACCCCGCTGCGGCTGGCCCGGCCGGTGCGCGAGGAGTTCGTCGACTGGTACCACTCGCCCGACAACAACCGCGCCCCCGGCCGCACCTGCATGACCGCCTGCCGCCTGCTCGACAGCGACCGGCTCTGGCAGGAGGCCAGCCAGACCGGCTCCAAGGGCTGCGGCGCCAACATGCGGGTCGCGCCGATCGGACTCGCCCCCGGACTGAGCGACGAACAGCGCTCCGGCGCGGCCCAGTTGCAGGCCGCCCTCACCCACGGCCACCCGACCGCGCTCGCCGCCTCCGACCTGACCGCCCGTGCCGTGCACCTGCTGGCACAGGGGACGGAGCCGACGGGACTGATCGGACAGCTGCGCAGCTACGCGTACGAGAACAGCGGCCGCTACCCCACCCGCTGGCTCGGCGACCTCTGGCGGTACGCGGGCGACTCCTCGCCCGAGCTGTACATCCGGCGCGGCTGGGAGGAGTGCCTCGCCGCCCTGGCCCGCGTCCAGGACGCACTGCGCGACCCCTCCCCGGAGACCGACCCCTGCGAGCGGACCGGCGACGGCTGGGTGGCGGAGGAGGCCCTCGCCACGGCCCTGCACTGCTTCCTCCTCTTCCCCGAGGACCCCGTCACCGCGCTCCGCCGCGCCGCCTGCACCCGGGGCGACTCGGACTCCCTCGGCTGCCTGACCGGAGCGTTCGCCGGCGCGCACCTGGGGGCGGGGGCCTGGCCCAAGGAGTGGTCGGAGCGGATCGAGTACCGGAGCGACCTGCTGGCGCTGGGGGCGCTCTGGGACGCTTGAGCCATGAGTACGGAAACGACGCCCCTCCAGGAGGCCGGACTGCCGGTCATGGACCTCGGCCCGGTCCTCGCCGGGGAACGTCACCCGCTGCTGTTCGCCACGGTCTCCGGGGCGCACCTCTACGGATTCCCGTCCCGGGACTCGGATGTGGACCTTCGGGGGGCCCATCTCCTGCCCGCGGAGGACCTCCTCGGGCTGCGCCGGCCCGAGGAGACCCGCTCGCGGATGTGGGAGCGGGACGGCGTCGAGATGGATCTCGTCACCCATGACCTGCGGAAGTTCGTCCGGCTGATGCTGAAGCCCAACGGCTACGTGCTGGAGCAGCTGCTCTCGCCGCTCGTCGTGCACACGAGCGGCCCGCACGCGGAGCTGGTGGCCCTGGCCCCCGGGGTGCTCACCCGCAACCACGCCCACCACTACCGGGGATTCGCCAGCACCCAGTGGCGGCTCTTCGAGAGGACCAGCGAGCTGAAACCGCTGCTGTACACCTTCCGGGCGCTGCTCACCGGCATCCACCTGATGCGCAGCGGCGAGGTGCTGGCGCACCTGCCGACGCTCCTCGGGGAGGTGGCCGCCCCGGCCCGGCTGCCCGATCTGATCGCGGCCAAGGCCGAGGCCGAGCACGGGGGAGCGGAGGGTGTGGACGGGGCGGCGGTGTCCGGGGAGGTCGAGGCACTGCACGCGGTGCTCGACGAGGCGCAGGCGACGTCACGGCTCCCCGACGCGGCCGACGGGTTCGACGCACTGCACGACCTCGTGGTGCGCGCCCGGCCGGCGGGGCGGGTGTCGTAGCCGCGGTGCCCGCCGGGCCCTGCGGCGCGCTTCCCCCGCCGGGTCTCATGCCGTGTTCCCGCCGGGCCAGTACGCGGCGGCCCGGCGGGAACGGACCAGGAAGTCCTCCACCCGGGCCCGGTCCGGTCCGGGCGGCAGGGGCGAGCCGGCCACCGCCCCGTCGTTCTCCTCGAC
Organism: Streptomyces sp. NPDC001732; assembly: GCF_053596315.1. NCBI lineage: Bacteria > Bacillati > Actinomycetota > Actinomycetes > Kitasatosporales > Streptomycetaceae > Streptomyces > Streptomyces sp. NPDC001732. Next base: position 54,003 of record NZ_JBSFFY010000031.1, on the reverse strand, counting down.
CAGGCGGTTCATGCGGCGTTCCACCTCCGCCCAGGACACCTCGCCCCGCTTCACCGCCAGCAGCTCCTCCCGGGCCGCGCCCACCTCGATCGTGAGCTCGCCCGTGCGCAGCAGGTCCCGGACGCTCGCCAGCAGCCGCAGCAGATGCATGGCGTGCTTCCAGCGCGGGGCCCCGTGCTGCCGGACGTCCGCCTCCAGCTTCCGGCGCTGGCCCACCGCGTAGCGCACGAAGGTCTGATGGACCAGCCGGGAGAGGAACGCGTCGCGCAGCGAGAGGAGCTCGCGGCCCACGGCGTCGACGTGCTCCACCAGCGGTGAGTGCAGGCACTCCAGCACGTTGGGGTTGGCGCGCAGGGCCAGTTCGCAGAAGCGCTCCAGCTCCCAGGAGAACTGCTCCGGCGCCGGTCCCTCGACATGGGTCGGCGGCTTGTCGAACCGCCAGAACAGCGGGGTCGGCGCGAGGAAGACCCCGCGCAGGTCGGTGTCGCTCCCCTCCGTGGCGAGCCCGAAGGCGCGTGAGCCCATCACACAGGAGTAGACCGTGTGGTCGCGTACGAGGGCCTCGGGACCAGGGGTGATCATGCGGGTGAGGGTACGGGGCGGGAGGCGCGTCGTGCCGGGGATTTCGCGGTGCGCACGGTCGGGGGCGGCCGGGCCGCCCGAGCGGCAGGAGTCCCGGTTCCGACCGGCATTGTCGATGAATCGTCCCTCCGGAAGGGCGGGGCCGGGGCGGCGGGGCGCGCGGCCCGTCTCACGGACAGAGCACCCGGGCCCGCGGCCCCCGCCGCCCCTCTAGGCTGGCCGGGCAGGGATCACGCAGGCGGACAGCAGGCGCGACACGGCACGAGGAACCGAGGAGCACGACGTGGCGGTACGAGCGGTCCGCGGAGCCGTCCAACTGGAACGGGACGAGCCCGGACACATGGGGGAGCAGGTCGGCGCCCTGCTCACCGCCGTCCTCGAACGCAACGGATTCGTCGCGGACGACCTCATCAGCATCTGGTTCACCGCCACCCCCGACCTGCACAGCGATTTCCCGGCTGCCGCGGCCCGAGCGCTGGGTATCGTCGACGTACCGCTGATCTGCGCCCAGGAGCTGGACATCACGGGGGCCATGCCCCGGGTGGTGCGCGTCCTGGCCCACGTGGAGACGTACCTTTCCAAGTCCGAGATCGCGCACGTGTACCTCGGCGCCACCGCCGCACTCCGCAAGGACATCGCCCAGTGAGAACCGTCCTCGTCATCGGAACGGGCCTGGTCGGCACCTCCGCAGCGCTCGCCCTCGCCGGGCGCGGGATCCAGGTCCACCTGGCCGACCACGACCCCGGATCGGCCCGCACCGCCGCCGCGCTCGGCGCGGGCACGGACGAGGCCCCCGAGGGCCGCGTCGACCTGGCGATCGTCGCCGTGCCGCCCGCCCACGTGGCCCCGGTGCTGGCCACCGCCCTGCGGGACGGCGTCGCGCGCGGCTACCTCGACGTCGCCAGCGTCAAGGGCGGCCCGCGCCGCGAACTGGAGGCCCTCGGCCTCGACCTCACGCCCTACATCGGCACCCACCCCATGGCGGGCAAGGAGCGGTCCGGCCCCCTCGCCGCCACCGCGGACCTGTTCGAGGGCCGCCCCTGGGTCCTCACCCCGACCCGGGACACCGACACCGAGGTCCTCAACCTCGCCCTGGAGCTGGTCGCCCTCTGCCGGGCCGTCCCGGTCGTGATGGACGCCGACGCCCACGACCGCGCCGTCGCCCTGGTCTCGCACACCCCGCAGCTGATCTCGTCGATGGTCGCCGCCCGGCTGGAGGAGGCCGAGGAGTCCGCCGTGCGCCTCTGCGGCCAGGGCATCAGGGACGTCACCCGGATCGCCGCCTCCGACCCCCGGATGTGGGTGGAGATCCTCTCCGCCAACCCCGGCCCGGTCGCCGACGTGCTGGCCGGGGTCGCCGCCGACCTGGACGAGACGGTACGGGCGCTGCGCGGCCTCGAATCCGGTGACGGCGACAGGCGCCGGGAGGGCGCCCGAGGCATCGAGGACGTCCTGCGCCGCGGCAACGCGGGCCGGGTCAGGGTGCCCGGCAAGCACGGCAGCGCGCCCGCCGCGTACGAGATCGTGGCCGTGCTCATCAGCGACCGGCCGGGCGAACTGGCCCGGATCTTCGCCGACGCGGAACGGGCCGGGGTCAACGTCGAGGACGTCCGCATCGAGCACGCCACCGGGCAGCAGGCCGGTCTGGTCCAGCTGATGGTCGAGCCGAGCGCGGCCCCCGGACTGAGCGCGGCCCTGCGCGAGCGGGGCTGGTCGATACGGCAGTAGGCCCGGGGCGGCGGGGCGGGAGGGCGTTGTCCACAGGGGTGCAGAGCCCCGCCCCGACACTCGGTAACCTTGTGCGGGGCGGACGCACGCGCGCGCCCCCGTCCTCCCGCCCGCTCCCGTGTACCAGGAAGGTGTCCACCACCGTGGAAACCCGTACGGCCCCGGCCGCAGTGATCGTCGCCATCGACGGGCCCTCCGGCACCGGCAAGTCGAGCACGTCCAAGGCCGTCGCGGCCCAGCTCGGCCTGAGCTACCTGGACACCGGCGCCCAGTACCGGGCGATCACCTGGTGGATGCTGAACAACGGCATCGACGTGCAGGACGCGAAGGAAGTGGCGACCGCCGCCGCCAAGCCGGTCATCGTCTCCGGCACGGACCCGGCCGCCCCGACGATCACCGTCGACGGCGAGGACGCCTCGGGCCCGATCCGCACCCAGGAGGTCACCTCCAGGGTCAGCGCCGTCAGCGCCGTCCCCGAGGTGCGCACCAGGATCACCGAGCTCCAGCGCACCATCGCCGCCGCGGCCGACCGGGGCATAGTCGTCGAGGGTCGGGACATCGGCACCACCGTGCTGCCCGACGCCGACCTGAAGATCTTCCTCACCGCCTCGCCGGAGGCGCGCGCCGCCCGGCGCAGCGGGGAGATCAAGGGCTCCGACCTCGCCGCCACCAAGGAAGCGCTGATCAAGCGGGACGCGGCCGACTCCGGCCGCAAGACCTCCCCGCTCGCCAAGGCGGACGACGCGGTCGAGGTGGACACCACCGAGCTGACCCTTCAGCAGGTCATCGAGTGTGTCGTCACCCTCGTCGAGGAGAAGCGGGCCGCGAAGTGAGCCGAGCCACCCCGGGCTCGCCCTCACCGCGCGGCGCGGCGGTCGGACGCGGGATCGGCATCGGGCTGATGTACGGGCTGTGGAAGCCCCGCGTCCTCGGTGCGTGGCGGGTGCCGGCCTCCGGACCCGTCATACTCGCGGTGAACCACTCCCACAACATCGACGGTCCGATGCTGATGGGCACCGCGCCCCGGCCCGTCCACTTCCTGATCAAGAAAGAGGCGTTCGTCGGCCCGCTCGACCCGTTCCTCCGCGGAATCGGGCAGCTGAAGGTGGACCGCACGACCGCCGACCGCACCGCCGTCACCCAGGCCCTGGGCGTGCTGGAGAACGGCGGGGCACTCGGGATCTTCCCCGAGGGCACCAGGGGCGAGGGCGACTTCGCCTCCCTGCGCGCCGGGCTCGCGTACTTCGCGGTGCGCACCGGGGCGTCGATCGTGCCCGTGGCCGTCCTGGGAAGCACCGAGCGGCGCGGGCGGTTGATATCGGCACTGCCGCCGCTGCGCAGCCGGGTCGACGTCGTCTTCGGAGCCGCATTCGAAGCCGGTGACGGCAGCGGGCGGCGCACACGCAAGGCGCTGAACGAGGCGACGGTACGGATCCAGGCGCGGCTGACCGCCCACCTGGACGAGGCCAGGCGTTTCACCGGGCGTTGAGTTAAGACTTGAGTAGTGGGCCGCGTGACCGCGACCCATCGATGATGCAAAGAGGAACGGACTTCATGAACGACCAGATTCACTCCGACGGCTCGGACCACGAGCACGGAGCGCTTGGCGACGCCGAGTACGCGGAGTTCATGGAGCTCGCCGCGGAGGAGGGCTTCGACCTCGAGGAGGTCGAGGGCGCGATCGACGAGGCCGGTCACGGACCGCTGCCCGTGCTCGCCGTCGTCGGCCGTCCCAACGTCGGCAAGTCGACATTGGTCAACAGGATCATCGGCCGCCGCGAGGCGGTCGTCGAGGACAAGCCCGGCGTCACCCGCGACCGCGTCACCTACGAGGCCGAGTGGGCGGGCCGCCGCTTCAAGGTCGTCGACACCGGCGGCTGGGAGCAGGACGTGCTGGGCATCGACGCCTCCGTCGCCGCCCAGGCCGAGTACGCCATCGAGGCCGCCGACGCGGTCGTCTTCGTGGTCGACTCGACCGTCGGCGCGACCGACACCGACGAGGCCGTCGTCAAGCTGCTGCGCCGGGCCGGCAAGCCCGTCGTGCTGTGCGCCAACAAGGTCGACGGGCAGAGCGGCGAGGCGGACGCCGCCGCGCTCTGGTCGCTGGGCCTCGGCGAGCCGCACCCGGTCTCCTCGCTGCACGGCCGTGGCACCGGCGACCTGCTCGACGCCGTGCTCGAAGCGCTTCCCGAGGCTCCGGCGCAGCGCTTCGGCACCGCGGTCGGCGGCCCGCGCCGGATCGCGCTCATCGGCCGCCCGAACGTCGGCAAGTCCTCGCTGCTGAACAAGGTGGCGAACGAGGACCGCGTCGTCGTCAACGAGCTGGCGGGCACCACCCGTGACCCGGTCGACGAGCTGATCCAGCTCGGCGGCATCACCTGGAAGTTCATCGACACGGCCGGCATCCGCCGCCGCGTCCACCTCCAGGAGGGCGCGGACTACTACGCCTCCCTGCGCACCGCCGCCGCCGTGGAGAAGGCCGAGGTCGCCGTCGTCCTGATCGACGCCGGCGAGTCCATCAGCGTCCAGGACCAGCGCATCATCACCATGGCCGTGGAGGCCGGGCGCGCCATGGTGATCGCGTACAACAAGTGGGACACCCTCGACGAGGAGCGCCGCTACTACCTGGAGCGCGAGATCGAGACGGAGCTCGCGCAGGTCTCCTGGGCCCCGCGGGTCAATGTCTCGGCCGTCACCGGCCGCCACATGGAGAAGCTGGTCCCGGCGATCGAGACGGCCCTCGCCGGCTGGGAGACCCGCGTCCCCACCGGCCGGCTGAACGCCTTCCTCGGCGAGGTCGTCGCCTCCCACCCGCACCCCGTCCGCGGCGGCAAGCAGCCCCGCATCCTGTTCGGCACCCAGGCGGGCACCAAGCCGCCGCGCTTCGTGCTGTTCGCCTCGGGTTTCCTGGAGCACGGTTACCGCCGGTTCATCGAGCGCCGACTGCGTGAGGAGTTCGGCTTCGAGGGCACCCCGATCCACATCTCGGTGCGGGTCCGCGAGAAGCGCGGCCGCAACAAGTAACCGACACGGGCGCATGACGGAGCCCCGGACGGTCTCGGACCCGAGACCGTCCGGGGCTCCGTCATGCGTCAGGCCCCTCGCGAGCCGGGCGGCAGCGCGGCCGGCTGGGTGCGCCCGGAGTGCCGGCCCACCCGCTGCCAGGACCCGGTGCCGCCGCGGGTGCCGGTGGCACCGGGGCCGGTGGACCCGCCGGTCACGGACAGCCCGGTGGAGAAACCGGGGGTGTGGCCGGAGCGGCCGCTCGACGGGAGACGGCTGCCGAAGAGCCCGGTGCCGAAGGCCATGAAGCCGAGATTCTCCTCGCCGCTCCGGTCACCCGGCAGCGCCCGGAACGAACGGCGGTACTCGGAGTACAGCGCGTCGTAGATCGGGGTGTGGGACTGACCACCCGAGGAGTCCTGCGTGGGGCGCATGGCAGGGATCGGGCTCGGGCGCTGGTGTGAGGAGTCGTATGAGTGCACGTACGTGCCAACGACCTCGGTCTCCGTCGGATGCGGGCGCGGCGGAGAAATAGCGGTTCGCCGCGGGCGCGAGGACCGGTCGGCCACGGTCAGGTCCCGGCCAGCGGCATCGCGGCGGCGACCAGGAGCCCGTCGGCCGCGGCCTTGTCCAGCGCGTCGCGCAGCAGGTCCTCGCGGGGCTGCTGGCCGATCGACCCCGCCGGGGCGGCGAAGACGAGGACGGTCTGCGACTTGTTGGCCGCGGCCCGCCAGCCCTCGGTGACCTGGAGCGGGGCGTGCGCCTGCCACCAGGCCACCGGGGCGCCGCCGTCGGCGCCCGGCTGGAGCACGGCGTGCAGCTTGCCCATGGCGAGCAGGACCGACCAGCCGTGCAGGACGGCGGGCACCTGGTCCATCCGGGGGGCCGGGTGGAAACCCTGCTCCAGCAGCAGCTGGAGGAACTCGTCGCCCCGGCTGCCGTCCGTGCCCGGCCGGGCGATCGCGCCGGTCGGTTCGACGACGAGGGCCGGGTGGAGCTCGTCGTCGATCAGGACGAGGCCGCTGGTGATCCCGAGCACGGCCTGTTCGACGGGAAGGTACTGCGGCTGCTCCGCCTCGCCGCCGGTGATGCTGCGTACGGCACCCTGCAGCTGCTCCTCGGCGACCTGGACGACCTGGGAGGGGATGCACGTGGCGTGGGCGAAGGCGAGCACTGCGGTCTCGTCGCCGACGAACAGCACCGTGCTGGTGCGTTCCTGCTCGGAGTCCCCGGGGGTGCGGCAGGAGGTGCAGTCGTAACTGCCGGGGGTGCTGTCGCCGACGAGCAGCCGGTCGGCTTCGGCGTCGCCGATCTCGGCGCGTACGTCCTCGCTGACGTCGAGCATGCGCGGCACGGGTGGCTCCTCGAACTCGGTGCGTGCGCCGGGCGGTTCCCGGCTCATGAAGATGACAACGGGAGATCCGTGGCCGGGGTCACGCGAGAAAGGGAACGTAATCGAACCATCCGCCACAGAGGGTGAATCCCGGCGTCCGACAGGACACTTGCCCCCGATTCGCCCTGGTGGGGTGTACGGCGATGTGGTCGACTCGGCGACAGTCCAGCAGGCCGATACATCGACAAAGCGGGAAAACCGGCGAGTTGACAACTGGCCGAAACTCGTCTCCATCCGGAATGAACCTCCGGTCGCCCCGTGCCGTCATGGCAAGTGCAGCCTGCCGCTGGCCAGTTGAACCAGGAGATACGGCGTTCCATGCACATTTCTTTCCTGCTCCACAACGCCTACGGAGTCGGAGGCACGATCCGGACGACGTTCAACCTCGCCGAGGAGCTGGCCGGGCACCACGACATCGAGATCGTGTCGGTCTTCCGGCACCGCGACGACCCCGTCCTGGGCGCGCCCCGGGGCGTGCGCCTGAGCCACCTCGTGGACCTGCGGAAGGAGAGCCCGACGTACGACGGCGACGCAGCCGAGCACGCCCGCCCCGCAACGGTGTTCCCGCGCGGCGACAGCAGGTACCGGCAGTACAGCAGGCTGACCGACGCACGGGTGGCGGAGCATCTGCGCTCCCTGGACGCGGACGTCGTGGTCGGCACCAGACCGGGACTCAACGTGCAGATCAGCAGGCAGACCCGGCGCGGCCCGGTCCGGATCGGGCAGGAACACCTCACCCTCGACAGCCACGGCTACCGGCTGCGCCGCGAGATCGGGCACCGCTACGCCCTGCTCGACGCGATCACCACCGTCACCGAGGCCGACGCCCGCGCCTACCGGACCGGGCTCAAGCTGCCCGGCGTACGGATCGAGGCCATCCCCAACAGCGTGCCCGCGCCGACGGTCGCACCCGCCGACGGCGACCACAAATGGGTGATCGCCGCGGGCCGGCTGCACCGGGTCAAGCGGTACGACCTGCTCGTGCGGGCCTTCGCCGACGTGGTGGCCGCCCGCCCGGACTGGCGGCTGCGCATCTACGGCGGCGGCGACGCCACCGGGAACGAACGGGAGACGCTGGTCGCGCTCGTCGACGAACTCGGTCTGCACGACCACGTGTTCCTGATGGGCCCGGTCAATCCACTGGAGGCCGAATGGCCCAAGGGGTCGATCGCCGCGGTCACCTCGGACCGCGAGTCCTTCGGCATGACCATCGTCGAGGCGATGCGCTGCGGACTGCCGGTCGTCGCCACCGACTGCCCGCACGGCCCCCGCGAGATCATCGACGACGGCACCGACGGACGGCTGGTGCCGGTCGGCGACCCGGCGGCAGTGACCCGGGCGCTGCTCGGGCTGATCGACGACGACGAGGCCCGGCACCGGGCGGGGCGCGCCGCCCTGGCCGCCTCGCGGCGGTTCGACCCGGCACGGATCGCCGAACGCCACGAACGGCTCTTCGCCGAACTCGCCGCCCGGGGCCCGCGCGACCGCTCGCACGGCGCGATGAGCACCGCACTGCACCGAGCCCGGGGCACGGTGCTCGACGGGGCGTACGCCCTGCGCTACAAGGCAGCCGCCGTGATCCGCCGGGGGAACTCCGCATGACCGCCGCCACGACCCACCGCACCCCCCGGGCCGACTGCCGGGTGGGCCCCGACGGCGGGATCACCTTCGACCTCGACCGCCGCCGGGACGAGGACGGCGAACTGCCCGAACTCCTCCTCCGGCTGCGCGGCGCCAAGGGCGCGGGCGGGACCGTACGGCTGGCGCTGAGCCCGCTGCACGACGGACGGCTGCGCGCGGTGCTGCCGGGCGGCACGGAATCCGCCGAGGGCCGCTGGGACGTCCATCTGCGGGAGCCGGACGCGGACGACGACGAGGCGGTGGCCGTCCGGCCCGGGACCAGGGATCTGCGGCTGCTCGTCGACCGTGTCCCGGCGGCCGGACGGATCGCGGTCCGCATCCCGTACCCGACGCTCGACGGCCGGCTCGCGGTGCGCTGCTGGCTCCGCGCACCGCACGCCGAGGCCGGGCCGGTCACCCTCGACGGCGGCGCGATGACCGTCGAGGGCACGCTGTACGGGACGGGGCTCGGCGCCGACGCCCGGGTCGAGGCGAGGCTGTCCGGCGCGGACGGCCGGGTCCTGCGGGCACCGGTCACCGGACAGGACGGCACCTTCGCCTTCACGCTCCCCGTGGAGCGGCTGGCCGACGGGAACCTCACCGGGCAGCAGCTGTGGACGCTCTGGCTGATCCCGGCGACCGGGGACGGCGATCCGGCCGACGGAGTGCGGATCTCCCGCATCCTCGACGACGTCTGGGACCGGAAGAAGATCTTCGTCTACCCGGCCCGCCCCGCCGGGGAGGGGGTCCGGGCCACCCCCTGCTACTCGAGCGACAACGACCTCTGCGTACGCCTCGACCCGGCCCCGGCGCGGGCCGCGGCCGCTCGATAGCCGTCCGCAGACCCGGGCCGTCCGCCGCCCTGGCAGACTCGCCCCATGTTGGAGACCTCGGCACGACTGCTGCGCCTGCTCTCGCTGCTCCAGGCACACCGCGACTGGTCCGGGGCCGATCTCGCCGAACGGCTCGGGGTCACGCCGCGCACCGTCCGGCGCGACATCGACAAGCTGCGCGAGCTGGGCTATCCGGTCAACGCCAGCCCCGGCACCGGTGGCGGCTACCAGCTCGGTGCCGGGGCCCAGCTGCCGCCGTTGCTCCTCGACGACGACGAGGCCGTCGCCGTGGCCGTCGCCCTGCGCACGGCCGCGGGCAACGGCGTCGAGGGCATCGGCGAGACCTCCGTACGCGCGCTGGCCAAGCTCGAACAGGTGCTGCCGAACCGGCTCCGGCGCCGGGTGAACGCGCTGAACTCCTTCACCGTGCCGCTGTTCCGCGACCCCGGTGCCTCCGCCGCCGATCCGGCCGTCCTGACCGAGCTCGCCGCGGCCTGCCGGGACGGCGAACGGCTGCGCTTCGCGTACCGCGACCACGCCGGTTCCGCCTCGCGCCGCACCGTCGAACCGCACCGGCTGGTGTGCGCCGAGCGCCGCTGGTACCTCGTCGCCTGGGACCTGGACCGCGCGGCCTGGCGTACGTTCCGCGCGGACCGGATCACGCCCACGCCACCGCACGGCCCGCGGTTCGTCCCCCGCGACCCACCGGCCGAGGATCTGGCCGCCTATGTCTCCGAGGGGCTCTCCACCACCGCGTACGCCACGCACGCGGTGGTCCGGCTGAAAGTGGGGATCGAGCGTGCGGCCGAGAAGACCTCGCCGTTCTCCGGAACCCTGGAGGCGATCGACGCCGACAACTGCCTGCTGCGCACCGGGGCGGCGAACATGGACGTGCTGGTCGTCCACGTCATGATGCTGGGTTTCGACTTCGAGGTCGTCGAGCCGCCGGAGTTCGAGGAGGCGATCAGGACCGCCCGGGACCGGCTGTCCAGGGCTCTGGACTGAGTCCCGCCGCAGGTGGCCGCTCCGGGCGAGCGCCCCATGCGGAGGGCGACGGCCGACCTCTATAGGGGTGGCCGACGGCCGTCTCCGTGCCGCGACGCGAATATTGTGACCAAAGGATAAGGGTGCCATAAGGAAGCGTGAATTCCCGGTGGCATGCTCATTTACGCAGACCATTGGGTGCGGAAATTCAAGATGGCTCGAACGGGTTATTCCGTCTCGTTTCCAGGACTTCCGCGTGATTATTTCCGGCTCTGTGTGATTACTGTCCGTCCGGCCCCGGGGCGTGTGTTTCGGGTGCGGCGATCGGGGCAGTGCGCGTGTCGTGATCCTGTGACACAAGCGTGACCGGCGAGGGACGCGGGGGTGCCGCGCGGCGGTCGGCTCCCGGCTTCCGTCCGGGTCCCGGGCCGCCTACGGTGAGAGGCATGGCACCCATACCGACCCCCTTCGTCCAGCCCGACGACTCGCCCGGTGCGTATGTCGGCCTCGCCGCCGACGCGGCCGAACGGCGGGCCCGCAGTCATGGCTGGGACACCGTCAGATCCCTGCCGCCGGGCGCGATCATCACCATGGAGTTCCGGAGCGGACGGATCAACTTCGAGGTCGACGACGCCGTCGTCACCCGCTGCTGGGTGGGCTGAGGCTCCCGCCGGCCCGGACCCGGACATGAGGAGGGCCCCCACCGGGGCGGGGGCCCTCCTCATGTCCGGCGGGGGAGCGGTGCGTACCGGCCCCGCCTCCGGGGCCTCAGCCGCCGGCCACCGGGCGGGCCGGGCTCGTGCCGCCGCGCGGCGTGCGGTCGGCGTGCGGCGGGCGCCGGCTGCCGGTCGGCGTGAGCGGGGACCGCTCCGAACGCACCAGGTGCGAGGGGTGCGACGGGTGCACGGGGTGGGGGCGCGAGCGGGTGCCCGAGCCGCCCGCCGCCGCGACGGCCGGCTCCAGCGCCGGGTCCTCCACCACGGCGTCGTCCTCCCGGTGCGGGAGCGGCAGGGCCCGGGGGCCTCCGGCCGCGACGGGCACGGAAGGAACGGGGCCGCGTCCGCGCAGGTTCTCGCGCTGGGCGAAGATCCACGCCTCGGCCCGGGTGATCAGCGGCTCGACCCAGGGCAGGCCCAGCATGATCAGCAGTCCTGCGGCCCAGCCCAGCAGGACGTCGCTGAGCCAGTGCGTACCGAGGTAGACGGTGGTGAGGCCGACGCCGAGCGAGACGATGGCCGACATGGCCGACAGATAGCGCCGGGCACGCGGGGTGGTGGCCAGATAGGCGAGGATTCCCCAGGTCACGACCGCGTTGGCGGTGTGGCCCGAGGGAAATATGTCACCGCCGGCGAAGAGTTCGGCGGAGCCGATCTGGGTCGCGTAGTGCGGGCCGAGACGCCCCAGGCCGATCTTGACCGCGCCGACCGAGACGTTGAGCAGCAGCAGCGCCGCGCCCAGCGTCAGCAGCGGGCGCAGCGTGTGCTGCCGCCAGGAGCGCCAGCCGAGCCAGCAGGCGACCATGGTGGCGGTGGGGCCGCGCTGGCCGAGCACGATGTAGTAGTCGAGGAAGGCGTGGATTTCCGGCCACTGCTGATAGGGCCGGAAGAGCATGACCTTCCAGTCCAGGGCCACCAGCCAGGACGAGACCAGGACGGCGACGACGATGGCGAGATAGAACGCCAACGTCCCGCCGAAGAGAGCGATGCGGTGACGGCTCATCCGCGGCGGCTCTATCTTCGGCGGCTCCGGCTCCCGGTCCAGCCGGGCAAAGATGTCGGTACGCACCCAATCGACGTTACAGCGAGTTAGCGCGCGACCAGGGCGATCCGGTCTCTTCGTGATGACGATGTGATGTGGGCTATGTCTCGGAAGGGCCTTATTTCCTGATCGGCGGAAGCGTTTCGGCGGATCTCCGCGCTATTGATTTCGCACGCATTTCGGAAGGGTGTTTGGCTGCGGGCAGAAAAGCACAGGAGGCGCCGGTATGAATTTCTCCGGCCCCGAGGAGGGCGAAACGGACGGTGCCGGGACGGTCACCGACCGCGCCCGCCGTGGGCCCGCCGGACGCTTCCCGGGGGTCTGCGGGTACCGTCCTGTGCCGGGCGCGGGGCGCGTCCGTGCAGGTCCGGGCGGCGGGGAGGCGTGGTGTACGCCACACCCCGCAGGCCGACGGGGTATGAAGTGGGCCACGCGTGAGGGCGCCGAACTCGCGTACGCTGACGGATCACTCGCCCGTCGATGCCGGGCCATGAGGGACAGCGAACCCCTGTCACCCCGGTTGGCCTGCCGAGCGCGAGGGACCTTTGGAGGTACATGCATGTCCGGGACGACCACAGCCCGATTCCGGCTGCGCCCAGCAGCCGACGGTGCCAATCGATGGGTCGTCCTTGTCGTTCTCTGCCTCAGCCTCCTGCTCGTGGCGCTCGACTCGACCGTGCTCCACGTCGCCGTCCCCGCCGTCACCGAGGACCTGCGCCCCAGCGCCGTCGCCCTGCTCTGGATCGTCGACGCCTACCCGCTGGTCTGTGCCTCGCTGCTGGTTCTCTTCGGCACCCTCGGGGACCGGGTCGGCCGCCGCCGCATCCTGCTGCTCGGCTACGCGCTCTTCGGGGCGGCCTCCGCGGTCGCCGCCCTGGCGGACAGCCCCGGGGTGCTCATAGCGGCGCGGGCCCTGCTCGGCGTCGGCGGCGCGATGATCATGCCCGCGACGCTGTCCATCCTCCGGCAGGTCTTCCCCGACCGGCGCGAACGGGCCGTGGCGATCGGCATCTGGACCGCCGTCGCCGCCGTGGGCGCCGCCACCGGACCGGTCGTCGGCGGCTTCCTCGTCGAGCACTTCTGGTGGGGCTCGGTCTTCCTGATCAACGTTCCGCTGATGGCGCTCGTGCTGCCGGTCGGCCGCCTGCTGCTGCCCGAGTCGCGCGGCAGCGACGACGGCCCGTGGGACGTGCTGGGCGCGCTGATGGCCGCGGCCGGAGTGCTCGGGGTGGTCCTCGGGGTCAAGCGCGCGGGCACCGGCGAGGTGCTGGGCGCGGCCACGCTCGCCCCGCTGCTGCTCGGGGCCGCCCTGCTCGTCGCGTTCGTGCGCCGCCAGAAGCGGCGCGCGCACCCGCTGATCGACATCGGGCTGTTCTCCAGGCCCGCCTTCTCCACCTCGGTGGGCTGCATCGTCATCGCCATGCTGGCCCTGGTCGGGCTGGAGCTCATAGCCGTGCAGTACCTCCAGCTCGTACTGGGCCTGAGCCCGCTGGACACCGGCCTGCGGCTGCTGCCCCTCACCCTCGCGGCCATGGTCGCGGGCGCCTTTGGCTCGCACACCCTGCGCCGCCTCGGCCCGCGCCGGATGGTCGGCTGGGGCTTCGTGCTCACCGCCCTGTCCGTGCTGGCCCTGACCGCCATGGGGCAGCACGACCGGCCCGCGCTGCTGACCACGGCCTTCGTCGCCCTCGGCTTCGGACTGCAGACCACGCTCTTCGGGGCGTACGAATCCATGCTCAGCGAGGCCCCGGCCGACCGCGCGGGCGGCGCGGCCGCGATCGGCGAGACCTCGTACCAGCTGGGCGCGGGCATGGGGATCGCCCTGCTCGGCAGCGTCATGAACGCCGCCTACACCCCCGGCCTCTCGGAGCTTCCCGGCAAGGGCGTCCCGTCCTGGGCCCGTGTCGCGGCCACCCACTCCCTGGGCGAGGCGTACCAGGTGGCGGACCGGCTGGACGGACCGCTGGGCGCGGTGCTGCGCACCACCGCCCGGCACGCCTTCGTCTCCGGGCTGCACGTCACGCTGCTGGTCAGCGCGGCCCTGCTGCTGCTCGGGGCACTTGCCGCGCTGCGGCTGCCGCGGGGGATGGAGCACACGGCGCCGGCCGGGGCGGACGGCGCGTACGAGGCCCCGCGGGCCGAAGCGGACGGCGCGCGCGACTCCCGCACGGCGCGCGAGGTGTCCGCCGTGGACCGCGCGCCGCGTCCGATACCCCGGCCCGCCCGGCGCCGACCCGCCGGGGCGACCGGCTCTGGACGGGCGGCGCACTGAGCCGTAACGTCGGTGCGACGCCATAACTAACACCGCTAGTTTTAGCATCGTGCGAGCCGACGGAGGCGACCTCATGTCCACCACCGAGTCCTCGAAGCTCCCGCCCTTCGACCCCGCCGACCCCCTCGGCATCGACGACCTGCTCGGCGCCGAGGACCTCGCGATCCGCGACACCGTCCGGAGCTGGGCCACCGACCGCGTACTGCCGCACATCGCCGAGTGGTACGAGAACGGCGAACTGCCCGGCATCCGCGAACTGGCCCGCGAACTCGGTTCGCTCGGCGCGCTCGGCATGTCCCTTCAGGGCTACGGCTGTGCGGGCGCCACCGCCGTCCAGTACGGACTGGCGTGCCTGGAGCTGGAGGCGGCGGACTCGGGCATCCGCTCCCTGGTCTCCGTGCAGGGCTCGCTGGCGATGTACGCCATCCACCGCTACGGCTCCGAGGAGCAGCGGCAGCAATGGCTGCCGGCCATGGCGGCCGGCGAGATCATCGGCTGCTTCGGCCTCACCGAGCCCGACCACGGCTCCGACCCGGCCGGGATGCGCACCCACGCCAAGCGGGACGGCGAGGACTGGGTGCTCACCGGCCGCAAGATGTGGATCACCAACGGTTCGGTCGCCGGGGTCGCCGTGATCTGGGCGCAGACCGACGAGGGAGGGCCGGGCGGCGGGATCCGCGGATTCGTCGTGCCGACCGATGCCCCGGGCTTCTCGGCGCCCGAGATCCGGCACAAGTGGTCCCTGCGTGCCTCGGTCACCAGCGAACTGATCCTCGACGAGGTGCGGCTGCCCGCCGACGCCGTGCTTCCCGGCGTCACCGGTCTGCGCGGCCCGCTCAGCTGTCTCGGCCATGCCCGCTACGGCATCGTCTGGGGAGCCATGGGTGCGGCGCGTGCCAGCTTCGAGGCGGCCCTGGAGTACGCGAGGACCCGGGAGCAGTTCGACCGGCCGATCGGCGGCTTCCAGCTCACCCAGGCCAAGCTGGCGGACATGGCCGTGGAGCTGCACAAGGGCATCCTGCTCGCCCACCATCTGGGCCGGCGGATGGACGCGGGGAGGCTCCGCCCGGAGCAGGTCAGTTTCGGAAAGCTCAACAACGTGCGGGAGGCGATCGAGATCTGCCGCACTTCGCGCACGATTCTCGGCGCCAACGGGATCTCGCTGGAGTACCCGGTCATGCGCCACGCGACGAATCTGGAGTCGGTGCTCACCTATGAGGGAACCGTGGAGATGCACCAGCTGGTGCTGGGCAAGGCACTCACCGGCCTCGACGCGTTCCGCTAGACCCTGATCCGCCGGGCAGGCCCTGATCCACCGGGCGGACCCTGGGCCCTCCGGCCGGGGCGGGTCGGCGTGATCTGGGCGAACGGCACCGGTGCCGGGACCGGCGGGGGGCTGCCGGAAGGGGCGCGGGAGCGGCCCGGCGAGCGCCCTGCTCAGCTCTGGTTGAAGAAGCCGTCGGCCGGCCGGCCGACGGCTTCGCCGCTGACCACCTGGGTGTCGGCCGGGGTCAGCAGGAAGACCCGGGTGGCCACACGCTCGATCGAGCCGCGCAGGCCGAAGGTGAGGCCGGCCGCGAAGTCCACGACGCGCTTGGCGTCGGTGGGGTCCATGGCCGTGAGGTTGACGATCACGGGAACGCCGTCCCGGAAGAGCTCGCCGATGGCCCGCGCGTCCCGGAAGCTGTCCGGGGTGACGGTGGCGATCCGGCGGCCCGTCTCCTCGGCCGCCTCGGACGCGATCTGCACCCGGGGGTCGGTCACCCAGACCTGGGCCGCCCCGGTCTGGGGGCCCTCGGTGTACTCGTCGTCGTAGTACCGCTCGTCGTTGTCCTCCACGAGGCCCAGCCAGGCACTTGCCTTGCGCACCGATCCCATGGACGCCTCCTCTCACCGCGGTTCCGTGATGTTCCGCATCTCTTTCGTATCCCTATGGTCGTCCATGATGCGGATCGTGCGCCAAGTGGATAGTCGGCGCGCAGAGCGTTCGTGACGGTACTGATGCAGAAGATGTGGCGTTTCGTCAGGGTTCCTCCCGTATAAAGGGAGTGAAAGAAAGAAAATATGATGCCCCAGCCCGTACGGGTGACATGAGGGACGTACGGGTGAACGGGGTGCTCGGTACGATGCACGTCGCGCGGTCGCACGACCCGGCGCGAAGGCGGAAAACTCTCGGGGGATCGTCGTGTTCGGAATCGTCAGGCCCTGTGCCCACCGGTTGTCCGAGGGGCTCAGGACCGAATGGATGGCCCATCTCTGCGGGCTCTGTCTCGCACTTCGCTCCGATCACGGGCAATTCGCCCGGATCGTTACGAACTATGACGGGCTGATCGTCTCCGTCCTGACGGAGGCTCAGGCGGAACGCACCACCGGATGGCGCCGTACCGCGGGTCCCTGCCCGCTGCGCGCCATGCGGACCGCCCCGGTCGCCCGCGGCGAGGGCGCCAGGCTGGCCGCCGCCGTCTCGCTGGTGCTGGCCTCGGCGAAGGTCCGGGACCACGTCGCCGACGGGGACGGCCTGTTGAGGCGCCGCCCGGTTGCCGCGGCGGCCCGCCGGGTCGCGGCGGGCTGGGACCGGGCCGGCGCACGCACCGGCGCGCAGCTCGGCTTCGACACGGCGCTGCTCGTCGACGCCGTCGACCGGCAGACCGGCATCGAGCTGACCGCCGGCCCCGGCACCTCGCTGCTCACCGTCACCGAGCCCACCGAGACCGCCACCGCGGCGGCCTTCGCCCACACCGCGGTGCTCGCGGGCAAGCCGCAGAACGCGGAGCCGCTCGCCGAGGCGGGTCGGCTCTTCGGACGCCTGGCGCATCTGCTGGACGCCGTGGAGGACCAGGAGGCCGACGCCGCGTCGGGTGCCTGGAACCCGCTCACCGCGACCGGCACCTCGCGCGCCGAGGCGCGCCGGCTGTGCGACGACGCGCTGCACGGCGTACGACTGGCCCTGCGCGACGCCGAATTCACCAACGGCAAGCTGGCCCACGTGCTGCTGGCCCACGAGCTGCAGCAGTCGGTGGACCGGGCGTTCGGCTCCACGGCGTGCTCGCACCAGGCGGGCGCGGTGCTCCTGGACGGAACGGTTCCGCCGGACGCCGGACCGGCCGGGGCGTTCGGGCCGCCGCCGGGCAACCCGTATGCGCCGACGAACCCGGGCGGCCCCGGTGGGCCCGCGCAGCCGCCCGAGCCGCCGCGCGACCGGCGCGGCCTGATCATGGGCTGCCTGGTGTGGGCGGGCATGGCCTGCACCTGCCAGATGTGCTGCGGGACGTTCGAGGATCCGTGGACCGGCCGGCGCCGCGAAGGGCTCTGCAACCAGTGCGACTGCGGCAACTGCAGTGATTGCTGTGACTGCTGCGACTGTTGCAGCAAATGCGGCGACTGCTGCAGCTGTGACTGCGGCTGCGACTGCTGAACCGTCCCGCCGTCTGGTGGCCCTCGCCGCCCTCGGTGACCCCGGCGAGGGCCGGGCGGCCCGGAACGCACCGGGCCCGCACTGCGGCCGGGCCTCGGGCTCGCCGAACCGGTGTGGAAGGGTTGACCGCATGAGCACGGACGCACAACAGCCGCACGGCTTCGAGCAGGCGGCGCAGGACTGGAAGCACTGGCACGAGAAGCGCACCGCCGCGGTCGCCGAACCGTACGGCCCCCTCTCCCTCACCGGCACCCACTGGCTCTCCGACCACCCGGAGGGGCGCATCCCCGGGATTCCCGGGCAGTGGCGGGAGGACGGCGACGCGGTGGTGCTCGACGCCACCGCCGAGGACGGGCTGACCGTCGACGGCGAGCCCTTCACCGGCCGGGTGCGCCTCACCGCCGACCGGGGACCCATCGACGGCTCCCGCGTCGCGCACGGCGGGCGGCGGCTGGTCGTGCTGAGCCGCGAAGGACTGTGGGCGGTACGGGACTTCGATCCGGACTCCGCCGCACGGCGCGCCTTCCGGACCATCGAGGCCACCCCGTACGACGCCCGCTGGGTGCTGTCGGGCACCTTCCGCCCCTACGGCACCTCCCGCACGGTCCGGGTCGAGAACGCCGACGGGGTCGAGCGCGGGCTCGGACTCGCCGGCGAGGTCGCCTTCGAGATCGACGGAACGGAGCACACCCTGCAGGTGGCGGTCGAGGCCGACGGCTCGCTCTGGGCCGTCTTCGCCGACGCCACCAGCGGCAGGAGCAGTTACCGATTCCGCTTCCTGCGGCCCGCCGCCCCGGCCGATGACGGCAGTGTGACGGTCGACCTCAACCGGGCGCTGCTGCCGCCCTGCGCCTTCGCGGACCACTTCATCTGCCCCTTCCCGCCGCCCGGCAACACCCTCTCCGTCGCCGTCGAGGCGGGGGAGCGCAACCGCGTCGACGACTGACGAGTCATCACCTCCCCAGGGCGGTACCCCGGTGCCCCGAGTGGCGCCGGGGTACACGTGCGAGACATGACAGGTTCAGGCCATGGGGCCCTCTTGCGCCACAAGTTGAGCGCCTTGAATACTTCCGGGACAGCGCTTGTCAGGAACACGGCATGTCCGCACCGCGGGTCCGTGCCGTGCGAACGACTGCGCCTCACAGGTCCCGCCACCCCACAGGCGGACCCCCGATTTCCTTTTGGAGGAATGAAAAGTGAGGATCAAGCGCACCGCCCCCCTCAGCGGCACCGCGAGACGCACCAGGGCCGTAGCCGTCGCCGCGGGCCTCGTCGCCGTCGCCGCACTCGCCGTCCCCAGCGCCCAGGCCGACACCGTCACCACCTTCAGCGCGAAGCAGCTCTCCGCCGCGAGCGACGCCGTGCTCGGCGCCGACGTGGCGGGCACCGCCTGGAACGTCGACCCGGCGACCGGCAAGGTCGTGGTCACCGCCGACAGCACGGTCTCGCAGGCCGAGATCGCGCACATCAAGAAGACCGCCGGGGTCAACGCCGGCGCCCTGAAGATCGAACGCACCCCCGGGAAGTTCAGCAAACTGGTCGCCGGTGGCGACGCCATCTACGCCACCAGCTGGCGCTGCTCCCTCGGCTTCAACGTCCGCAGCGGCACCACCTACTACTTCCTGACCGCCGGTCACTGCACCGACGGCAACCCGCCCTGGTACACCACCTCCGCCAAGACGACGAAGATCGGCCCGACGGTCGGCTCCAGCTTCCCGACCAACGACTACGGCCTGGTCCGGTACGACAACACCTCGGTCGCCCACCCGGGCACCGTCGGCAGCGTCGACATCACCAGCGCGGCCAACGCCACGGTCGGCATGTCCGTCACCCGCCGCGGCTCCACCACCGGCATCCACAGCGGCTCCGTCACGGGCCTCGACGCCACGGTCAACTACGGCGGCGGCGACATCGTCTACGGCATGATCAAGACCAACGTCTGCGCGGAGCCCGGCGACTCGGGCGGCCCGCTCTACTCCGGCTCCAGGGCGATCGGCCTCACCTCCGGCGGCAGCGGCGACTGCACCTACGGCGGCACGACGTACTTCCAGCCGGTCACCGAGGCGCTCAGCGCGTACGGGGTCAGCGTCTACTGACGTCCCGGCACCCCGGTCCGACCCTCGGACGCACGGTCGGCCGAAGTGGAGCCCCTGCCCGAATGCTGGGCGGGGGCTCCCGCACACCCCGCGGCTTTTGAGAGGATGTGGGGTACAGGTCGGTCACGCAGGAGCACACGGGGGCGGATGCCGTACCGCCCGGGGGACCCCCTCCGGGCCGGGCCCCCGGCAGACACCTCAGGGGGTTCCAGGTCCGTGAAACGCATCGGAGTGACCGGTCATCGCAGCATTCCGCAGGAGGCCCACGCCCATGTGCTCGCCGGGCTGCGGGCGGCCCTCTGTGATCTGGAGGGCTCCCTGGAGGCCTTCTCCAGTCTGGCGGTGGGGGCCGACCAGCTCTTCGCCGACATCGCCCTGTCCCGCGGCGCGGAGCTGACCGTGGTCATCCCCAGCGGCGACTACGAGTCCTCCTTCGCCGACGCCGCCGAACTCGCCCGCTACCGGGCCCTCAAGGACCGGGCGGTCCGGGAGGTCCGGCTCGACTACCCGCACTCCACCGACGAGGCGTACTACGCCGCGGGCGCGTACATCGCCGACCACTGCGACCGGCTGCTCGCGGTGTGGGACGGCCGGCCCGCCCGCGGCCTCGGCGGCACGGGCGACATCGTGACGTACGCCCGCAGCCTGGGCCGTCCCGTCACGGTGATCTGGCGCGAGGGCGTGGAGCGCGGCTGACCGGTGGACGGAACCGACCGGTGGGCGCGGCCGTCCGCGCCCACCGGCGGCCCGTCACATCTGGTGCCGGGCGAGCCAGTCGGTGTGCTGCGGGGAGACGATGCGCTCGGTCTCGAAGACCGCCCGCGACCACTGACGCTCGGTCAGCGTGGTCTCCATCGCCACCTGCATCGCCTCCAGGTCCTGTTCGACCAGCGAGTGCGCCGAGATCAGCGGGTGGTGCCTGCGCATCTCGTTCCACGCCAGACAGGCGGCCGCCGCCGACGACAGCACTCCCGTCAGGGCGAAGGACTGGGTGACGGAGAACATCCTCAGCAGGGCGAAGACCAGGGCGAGCGCAGTCAGCACGGCAATGGTGGTCGACCAGACGAGGGTGGCCCGCCGCGAGACTTCCTGACGCCTGCGGTACCAACTTCTCTGCTCAATAAGTCGATCCCGCACGTACGTCTCTTTACGTACGGTGAATGCTTTCCCCCGCAACTCGCGCATGGACTCGGTGATGAGCCCGCCGGAATCCGCCGTCAGGTCGCGGGGGTCGGCCCAGCCCACTTTCCGGAGCTCCTGGAGCCCTTCTTCGAGGCGATTGGCGAACACCGCCTCCGGGTGCTGGGTGCCGGTGTCGAAAGGCGCCCCGTGCACCGAGTAGCGCCAGCACATCGACTTGATGAACTCTGCCGCCGAGCGATTGAGTTGCCATTGCGACTTTGCTTTGCGCCGGGCGGCGAGGTACGTCGTGATCAGGACACCCAGGTAGGCCAACACGCCTGCGGCGTCGGCGAGTTGAAACGTGTCACCCAGGGTCGCGCGCCACGGGACCGCGGCCGGTGCGGCACCCACGACCAGCAGGATCAGTTGAATGCGAGTGGTGTTCACGGCCTCCCGCTGGCTCGCGATGGCGATCTCGTCCGTATGGTGAAAGAGCGCCGGTAGGTCGGCGTTCCTGAAGACCATGCTCTGAAGCGGCCCGGGAAGCGCCGTCATGTTCACTCCCGTCTGCAGTTTTGTCGTCACCTCAATGGCGGAGCCAGTGGTTCCGTTCGGCCCTGGAAGACCTTGTGCAACGCTCTTGTCCCAAGTGGACGCCCTCAGTTGCCAACGGAGGTCATGAGAGTAAAGTCGTGCCGCCAGGCACTGCAATGGTGCAGATACCCTTGCTGTATTCCTGTCTGGAAACATTCCATCGGAACAAATCCCCTCAAGGACCGCCGTGAACACCACTGAATCCTCCCCCTCCTTCGCCGTTGCGAAGAAGAGCCGGGTGCCGCTCGCCGAGATCGACGTCCGCGGCAGCGCCGCTGCCCGGAAGGTCGGCCGTGTGCACGCCGCGTCGAACGGTCGCCCCACCAAGGTGTCGACCTTCAACTCGGCGCTCTGAAACGACGCGCCGCATGCCTCGCGGCGCCCTGAGCCAAAGCCCCGAGCACCCCTTCGGGCTGGCTAGACTGGTGGAATGACAGGACCCCTGGTCCCTTTCCGCGAAGTCGTTCTCAAGGTTCACAGCAGGTGCGATCTTGCCTGTGACCATTGCTATGTCTATGAACATGCAGATCAGAGCTGGCAAACCCAACCCAGAACCATCTCTGATGATGTCATTTTCCGGACTGCTCAACGCTTGGCCGAGCATGCCAAGACACATGCACTGCCCTCCGTGTCAGTGATCCTGCACGGAGGGGAGCCCCTGCTGGCGGGCCCCGCGCGACTGCGACGGGTCTGCGAGGAACTCACCTCCGCCTTCGACGGCGTCGCGGAACTCGACCTCCGCATCCACACCAATGGGCTCCAGCTCAGTCCCCGCTACCTCGACCTCTTCGACGAATTCGGCGTCCGGGTCGGTATCTCCCTCGACGGCGACCGGGCCGCCAACGACCGGCACCGCCGCTACGCCGACGGCCGCAGCAGCCACCCCCTGGTCCTCAAGGCCGTCGAACTGCTCCACCAGGAGCGCTACCGCCACCTCGACCTCGGCCTCCTGTGCACCGTCGACATCCGCAACGACCCGCACGCGGTCCTCGACGCGCTGACCGAACTCGAGCCGCCGCTCATCGACTTCCTGCTCCCGCACGCCACCTGGGACGACCCGCCGCTGCGTCCGAACGGCTCGCCCACCGCCTACGCCGACTGGCTCCTCGCGGTCTTCGACCGCTGGCAGGAGCAGGGGCGCCCGGTGCCGGTGCGGCTCTTCTCGTCGGTGCTGTCCACGCTGAGCGGCGGCCCCAGCCTCACCGAGTCCCTGGGGCTCGCCCCGACGGACCTCGTCGTCGTCGAGACCGACGGCCGGCTGGAGCAGGTCGACTCGCTCAAGAGCGCCTACGAGGGCGCCGCGGCCACCGGGTTCGACGTCTTCGCCCACACCCTCGACGAGGTGGCCGGCCACCCCGGGGTGCGGGCCCGCCAGCTCGGGCTGGCCGGGGTCGGCGAGACCTGCCGCCGCTGCCCCGTGGTGCGCACCTGCGGAGGCGGCCTGTACACCCACAGGTACCGCTCCGAGGGGCCGACCGGCGGGTTCGACAACCCCTCGGTGTACTGCACCGACCTTGCCGCCCTGGTGCGCGGCGTCGAGGCCCGTACGGCGGCGGAGCTCGTCGCGCCCGCGGTGACCGGCCCCGCCGAGCTGGCCGCCGCCCAGCTGGACCTCACCCGCACCCTGCTCGCCCGGCTGAACGCCGACATCGGCCGGCGCGGCGGTGCGGAGTGGGAGGCCGCATGGGAGCTCGCCGCCGCCGTCGAGGCGTCCGAGGAGGGCGCCCGCGCCCTGGACGAGGTGCTGGCCCTCCCGTACACCCGCAGCTGGCTGCTCCGGGCGCTGGGGCCGGTCCACGAGCGCTCCGGCGCCGTACGGGTGGCGCGTCGGCTGTCGGCGTACCTCGCGGCGGCCGTCGTGCGGGGCGGCCTCGACCTGCCCGTGCGGGTGGACCTCTCGGACGGCGGGCTCTTCCTGCCCGGCCTGGGCGGGCTGCGCGTCGCGGACGCGGGGGAGCACGGCACGGCCGTGGTGCGGGCCACCGAGGACGGCTTCCTCGTCCGGCCGGACGAGGACGGCG
Organism: Streptomyces sp. NPDC001732; assembly: GCF_053596315.1. Lineage (NCBI taxonomy): Bacteria > Bacillati > Actinomycetota > Actinomycetes > Kitasatosporales > Streptomycetaceae > Streptomyces > Streptomyces sp. NPDC001732. The sequence continues at coordinate 30,582 of NZ_JBSFFY010000031.1, read as the reverse complement.
GGGCCGAGCGGCGGATCGTACGACCGGAGGAACCCGGTCCGGGCTGGCGGCCGTTGCGCCGGATCGCGCTCCCCGGTGCGGCCACCGGCCCGGTGCTCGACGACGCCGACCCGTTCCGCGCGTGCTTCCCCGTGCCCGTGGCGGACCCCCTCGACGACCGGGCCGCCGCCGCCCTGGAGGCCAGGATCCTCGACGCCTGGACCCTGATCGGGGCGAAGGACCCCGCACGGGCCGCGGAGATGGCCGACCGCCTCACCACCCTCACGCCCCTCACGGGTCTGGACCCGGCCGAGCCCGCCGTGGGGCGGCACGGACACGGCGCACTGGGGATCTCCGTGGACGGCGGCGCAGAGGAACTGGCGTTCGCGCTGCTGCGGGGATTCCGGAGGGCGGAATTCCAGGCGCTTGTCGACGTCACGGATCTTTACGCGGCGGACGGCTCCTGGGAACATCGAATGCCTTGGCAGGAAGAACCAGTTCCGTTTTCCCGGTTGTTGGCCGACACCTATGAGCGGATGGCGTTGGGCGCATTCGAGCCGCGCTGTCTGGAGGGCGTACCGGAAGCCCTCGACACGCTGGAAGGTGCCGCCGAGCCGACCGTCGGCGGGAAACGGCTGCTGGATCTGATGCGAAAAGAGATCTGAGGGTCGAATTCCGGTTCGATCAGGGGTGTCGGCACACAGGGGACAACTGGGAGGAAGAACCGCAGACCGAATTCGATCAAGGAAATGATCGGCCGAACCCGGGAACGTATGACTGAAAACCGGCGTTGAATGACCGAACGCCATGGGGGTGGAGCAACCTCCGCTCCGGAATGATGAATTCGCTCGCATTCGCTTCACGTCTCGGGTGCGGGTGCTCACACAGGACGGGGGTCGTGTGCACGCGATGACGCAGCAGCGAGCGGCGGACCATCGGCCGTACTTCTTCTTGAGTTACGCCCACACACCGGGGTACGGCGGTGGCACGGACCCCGACATGTGGGTCGAACGCCTCTTCAAGGATCTCTGTGACCACGTGCTGGCCATGACGGATCTGCCCGCGGGCGCGCCCGCGGGGTTCATCGACCGGGAGATACGATCCGGCGAGGGCTGGTCGGAGCGGCTCGGCGAGGTGCTCGCCACCTGCCGGGTGTTCGTTCCGCTGTTCTCGCCGCGCTACTTCGCCAGTGAGATGTGCGGCAAGGAGTGGTACGCCTTCGCCCAGCGCGCCATCCACCACCGGGCCCGCTCCAACCAGCCGGCCGAGGCGATCGTCCCGGCGCTCTGGGTGCCGGTTCCGCCGAGCCAGCTCCCGGGCCCCGCCGAGCGGTTACAGTTCAACCACCGCGACTTCGGGGACCGTTACGTCAGTGACGGACTGTACGGACTCATCAAGCTCAGGCTCTTCGCCGAGGAGTACGAGCGCGCGGTGTACGAGCTCGCCAAGCGCATCGTCAACGTCGCCGACACCATAAGGATCGGCACCGGCCGCCCGGTCGACTACCGGCTGGCCCCCAGCGCCTTCGGCCCGCCGAACAGCGTGGTCGGCGGCCCCCGCCCCATGCAGGTGACCATAGCCGCCCCCACCCGGCACGACCTGCCCGCGGGGCGCATCGCCGACTACTACGGCGACAACCCGCAGGACTGGAACCCCTACCACCCCGCCGCCGCCCGCCCGTTGGCCTATGTCGCCGAGGACCTGGTGCGCTCCCTCAACTACCAGGCCACCATCTCCTCCTTCGACGAGGAGGTGGGGCACGGGGAGGGCAAACAGGGGCCCAGCAGGCCCGAGATCCTGCTCGTCGACCGCTGGGCCCTGCAGGACGAGGACCGGCGCAGGCGGCTCGCCGCCTTCGACGCCGAGAACCGGCCCTGGGTCACGATGGTCGTGCCGTGGAGCCGCGAGGACCAGCAGAGCATGGCGGTCGAGGCCGAGCTGACCGAGAAGCTCGAACAGACCATGCCGACCAAGATGCGCCAGGGGCGCGCCTACTGCCGCGCCGCGGCCAGGGGCGTGCCCAGCATGGAGGCGTTCGGGCAGCTCCTGCCGCAGGTGGTCGAGGTGGCGGCCCAGCAGTACCTGAGACACGCGGCGGTGTATCCGCCCGCCACCGGCGACAGGCGCAGCGAACGGACCCGGCTGCTGGGGCCCATGGCACAGACGAACTACATCCCCGAGACACACGACCCTGCGACGGATGCGGAGGACACGGATGACGGCCGGTCGTGACGGGCGCATCGTCACCTTCTACTCGTACAAGGGCGGCACCGGGCGCACCATGGCCCTGGCCAACACCGCCTGGATACTCGCCGCCAACGGCAAACGGGTACTGGCCGTCGACTGGGACCTGGAGGCGCCGGGACTCCACCGGTTCTTCCACCCCTTCCTCGACCCGTCCACCCTCGGTGCCACCACCGGCGTCATCGATCTGATCACCGAGTACGCGTGGGCCGCGACCAGCCCCGTCCAGCGCGCCGACGACTGGCACCGGGACTACGCCCGCATCCAGCCGCACGCCGTCTCCCTCACCCCCGAGGCGCTCGGCTGGGAGTTCCCGCAGGGCGGCACCCTCGACTTCGTGTCCGCCGGACGGCAGAACCGCGAGTACTCCGCGACCGTCTCCACCTTCGACTGGGACAACTTCTACGACCGGCTCGGCGGCGGCCACTTCTTCGACGCCCTGCGCGACGACATGAAGGCCAACTACGACTACGTCCTCATCGACAGCCGTACCGGCCTCAGCGACATCGCCGACATCTGCACCGTCCACCTCCCCGACGTCCTCGTCGACTGCTTCACGCTCAGCGACCAGTCCATCGACGGCGCCGCCTCCGTGGCCCGGCAGATCTCCGAGCGCTACACCGGCCGTCCCATTTCCATCTTCCCCGTCCCGATGCGCATCGACGAGGGCGAGAAGGAGAAGGCGGACGCCGGACGCGCCCTGGCCCGGCTGAAGTTCGACCGGCTGCCGCGCGACCTGTCCGGGGACGAACTCACCGCCTACTGGGGCGCGGTGGAGATCCCCTACCGCCCCTACTACGCGTACGAGGAGACCCTCGCGACCTTCGGCGACGAGGCCGGTCTCACCAACTCGCTGCTCTCCGCCTTCGAACGGCTCACCGCCGTCATCACCGACCAGCAGATCACCTCGATGCCGCCGGTCGGCGAAGAGGTGCGGCTGCGCATCCGGGACGCCTTCACCCGGCGCAGGCCGGCCCTGCCCGCCGACCTCTTCCTCAGCTACGTGGCGGAGAACCGGATGTGGGCCGACTGGATCGAGTCCGTGCTCACCAGGGCCGGGTTCCGCGTCGTCCCGCGCGACGTGTCCGCCGAACGGGACATCCCGGAACCGGCGACCCCCGAGAACGCGGCCCGCACCGTGGTGCTGCTCTCCAGCGCCTATCTCAAGTCCCAGCGCGCGGTGAACCTCTGGGACCGGGCCGTCGCGGAGGACCCCGGCGGCGGCCGGCGCCATCTGCTGCCGCTCAGGGTCGGCGACGTACGCCTGTCCGCGCCCTACATCGACCGCAACCCCGTCGACCTCTTCCGGCTCGACGAGGTGCACGCCACCGCGGCCCTGCTGCGCGCCCTGGACCGGCCCGTGCAGCTCACCGACTCCGTGTCGCCCGGCCCGCGCTTCCCCGGCACCGTCCCCCGGATCTGGAACGCGCCGCCGCGCAACCCCGGCTTCACCGGCCGCTCCCTGGTCCTGGAGCGGATGCGCGACCAGCTCGGCGGCGGCATGGCCGTCGTGCTGCCGCAGCCGCAGACCCTGTACGGACTGGGCGGCGTCGGCAAGACCCAGGTCGCCCTGGAGTACGTGCACCGCTTCATGGCCGACTACGACCTGGTCTGGTGGATATCGTCGGAGCAGACCGACGACGTGGTGGCCTCCCTGGCCGAGCTCGCCGTCCGGCTGGGCGCCCAGGGCGGTGACGACATGGCGGCGGCCTCCCAGGAGGCGGTCGACCTGCTGCGGCGCGGTGTGCCCTCGGACCGCTGGCTACTGGTCTTCGACAACGCCGACGATCCCGAACGGCTCCGGCGCTACTTCCCGCAGGGCGGGTCCGGCCACATCCTGGTCACCTCGCGCAACCAGGCGTGGTCCCAGCACGGCGACGCGCTGCCCGTCGACGTCTTCCTGCGCGAGGAGTCCATCGAGCACCTCCAGCGCCGGGCTCCCGGACTGAGCGACGAGGACGCCGCCCAGGTGGCCACCGCCGTCGGCGACCTGCCGCTGGCCGTCGAGCAGGCGGCGGCCTGGATCGCGGAGACCGCCACCCCGATCGACACCTATCTGGAGCAGCTGGCCCAGCAGGCCCCCGAGGTCCTGGCACTCAACCAGCCGGCCGGTTACCCGGAGCCGGTCGCCGCGACCTGGAACATCTCCATCCAACGGCTCAAGGAGCGCTCGCCCGCCGCGGTGCGGCTGCTCCAGCTCTGCGCCTTCTTCGCACCCGAGCCCATCTCGGGGAACCTCCTGTACAGCAAGGAGATGATCGAGGCGCTGAAGCCGTACGACGCCTCGCTCCAGGAGAAGCTGGTGCTGGGCCGGGTCATCCGGGAGATCGGCCGGTTCGCCCTCGCCAAGGTCGACCAGGTCTCCAACTCCATCCAGGTGCACCGGCTCGTCCAGGCGGTCATCCGGGCACAGCTCAGCGAGCAGGAGCAGCAGGACGCCCGGCACGCCGTGCACCGCATCCTGGCGGGGGCCCGGCCCGACGACGACGAGCCGATCGACAACCCGTCGACCTGGCCGCAGTTCGCCACCATCTGGCCGCACCTCGGCCCGTCCGACGCGCGCAACTGCAAGGAGCCCGAGGCCCGCAGGCTGCTGATCGACCGGGTCCGCTACCTCTGGAAGCGAGGTGACTTCAGGACCGCCACCACCCTCTGCGAGGACCTGCGCGAGATCTGGCGGGAGACGCTGGGGGAGCGGGACATCCAGTACCTCTACCTCTGCTTCCACCTCTCCAACATCTACCGCTCGCGCGGCCGTTACGTGGAGGCGAGGGAACTCGACGAGATCACCCTGGCCACCCAGCGCGAGGTCCTCGGCCCGGAGCACCCGCACACGTACATGAGCACCAGCAGCCTGGCGACGGACCTGGGCACGCTCGGCGAGTACACCAGGGCGATCGAGCTGGCCACCGAAGCCACCGAGGGGTTCAACCAGATCTTCCACGAATCGCACCCGAGGACCCTGGCGGCGGCCAACAACCTGGCGTTCACCCTGCGCTCCATCGGGCAGTACGCCAAGGCCCGCGAGATCGACCAGGACGTCTTCGACCGGCGCGTCGAGGTGCTCGGCGCGGAACACCCCTACAGCCTCTCCTCGGCCATGAACCTGGCCCGGGACCTGCGGGACGTCGGGCGGTACGAGGACTCGGTCGGCATCCTCAGCCGCACGTACGACAGCTACAAGGCCACGCTGGGCCGGGCCTTCCCCGGCACGCTGAGCGCGGCGAAGAGCCTGGCCGTGTCGCTGCGCCGCGCGGGCAGACTGGAGGACGCCCGCAGGCTGACGGTGGCCACCCGGAGCAGGTACCGGGCCAAGTACACCTCCGCCAACCCGGAGTCGCTGGCCTGCGACCTCAACATGGCGGCCGACCTGTACGCGGCCGGCGAGACGACCGAGGCCAGGGACACCGCCCAGGAGGTCGTCGACCAGTACATGAAGGTGCCGGGGGAGAAGCACCCCTACACCCTGGCCGCGCTGAACAACCTCGGGGTCTACCAGTCGGGCGTCGGCACGTCGGAGGAGGCGGTGCGGGTACTGACCCGGGCGGTCGCCGCGATGCGCGAGGTGTACGGGCCGGAGCATCCCAACACCCTGTTCTGCGTGATGAACCTGGCCAACGCGACAGCGGAGAGAGGCGATCTCGAACTGGTGCTGGAGACCGAGGAGAAGGTGTCCGGCCAGCTGCGCCGGGTCCTGGGCGCACACCACCCGGAGACCCTGGCCATGACGTCGAACATGGCGGTCACGCTCGACGCGCTGGGCCGCAAGGACGAGGCGCTGCGGCTGAGGAGCGAGACGGTCGAGGAGCTGTCCCGGCAGCTCGGCGACGAGCACCCGATGACCCGGATCGCCCGGGACGAGCGCCGGTTCGAGCGCGAGCTGGAACCGACGGCGGTGTAGGCGCGGGGGAGCGTCCGGCCCCGGCCGGACGCTCCCGGACCGCCGATCAGCCGGTCGGCGGTTCCAGCAACCAGTTCAGGATCCTGGGCAGTGCGTGCAGGGCGTCGAAGTGTGCCGCCGCCGGTTCCACCACGACGGTGGAGTTCGGGATGCGTTCGGCCAGCCAGCGCGAGTGGCCCACCGGCGAGAACACGTCCTTCTCGCCGTGCCACAGCATCACGGGGCCCGTGATGTCCGCGGGGTCGAACCCCCACGGATTACTGAACGCGAGCGCGTCGTCGATCCATCCCCAGGCCGAAGTGCGCAGCCCCTCACGGTAGTTGCGCAGCAGCATGGTGCGGACCCCGGCGTCGTTGACCACCATGCGGTCGGAGTCGGTCAGCTCCTGGCGCAGCTCGTCGATGAGCCGGACGGGGTTCTTCCTGATCACCGCCGACCGCGAGATGAACGACTCCGCGAGTCCGTCCGGATCGGCTGCCGCCGTGGAGTAGGCCAGCACGTTGGAGGCGGCCATCCCGTCGAACCAGTCGAGCCCGTCGGCGTCCCAGGGGGCCAGTCCGACCAGCGCGGCCGTACGGGTCACCCGGTCGGGCATCAGCGCCGCGCAGGCCAGGGCGTGCGGGGCGCCGCCGGACCGCCCCACCACGGCGAACCGTTCCAGACCGAGGTGGTCCGCGATGGCCCGTACGTCCTGAACGGCGTCGGCGACACAGCGGCCCGGAAGCCGGTCGGAGTCGCCGTAGCCCGGCCGGTCGTAGGTGATCAGCTGAGTCTTGCGCTGGTACAGCACCATGCCGCGCGGAGCAGGACCAAGTCTGCTGCCGGGCATTCCGTGCATCAGGAAGACCGGCCTGCCCCGGGGATCCCCCAGGCGCTCCACCACCAGCTGCCGCCCGTCCGTCGCGCGCACCCGACTACGCACTCCGCGCCTCCTCCGTGTGGTGCGGGCACCGCGTGCCCGGCTTGTGCCACCCGATTTCGATGATGGCCCATCAGAGCCCTTGCCGGGGATGTGCGTTGGGAAACTATGGAAGCATTCGGAGAGTGCGCTCGCTCGGCGGAACGATGCGAGTGCAACGGCGGACGGCAGTCGAGGGCGTGTTTCGGAAGCAGCGCCGCCCGCTCCGCCGAGCCTCCCTGCCGGGGGCGACAGCCGTACGGGCACGGGCGACCTCGTGGGGGAGGCCGGCCGTGCCCGCGGGAGAGCGGTGGTCAGACGGTCTTCGCCGGGGCCACGCCGAAGATGTCCACGGCGTGGTAGTACGTCCACGCGGTGCTGTTGCACGCGGTGAGCTTCGTGCCGGAGTAGGCGGCGCACACGCGCTTGAGGTCCGCGTAGAAAGCGGAGTCGATGCGTGACTTGTTGGCGGCGAAGGTGCCTGCGGCCTTGTAGTTGCGGTAGCCGAAGTCGTGGCGGGCGCAGGCCTTCTGGAAGGGGAAGCCGAACGGGTTGTCGGGGGAACTGCTGCAGTAGTCCGTCGACCAGTCGAAACCGTACGCGGCCCAGGCGCCCTGGTTGTTGCGGGCCGTGTTCCAGGCGTTGTAGCTGGACAGGCTCGTCTGGGTCCAGGAGCTGAGGACCTGGGGCTTGTCCGCGGGGGCGGCCGAGGCGGACGCGGCGGGGAGCAGGGCGAGCGGGAGCGACAGGGCCACCGCGGCGAGCGGAGCGGCGAATCGGCGACGCACGAGCAACCTCCGGGATACGTAAGGCAGTTGAGCCCGTTCTCCTCGTGGGTCACGGGGTTGCTCCAGCATGACGGCATGTACTTGTCATGCCTAGGGGTCGTTCGGTGGATCAGGGGGCCTTCGACTCCAGGTGGTAGGTCGTGTCGACCCAGAAGCCGCTCGTGGCCCTGGCCCTGATCTCCAGCACGTACTCGCCGGGGGTCAGCGGCGGGAAGTCGCCCCAGACACCCCACGCGTAACGCTGGGTCGATCCCGTCCGGAACGACGCGGAGAACTCGTGCAGCGGCAGCGGGACGCTGTTGAGCGACGCCGTGGCCTCCACCACCGACAGGGACAGGGGCACTCGCGAGTACGACCGGGGGTGCTGCATGTTGAGCACGGGGAAGAAGGCCGGCCGGTCCGAGGGGATCGCACAGCGCCGCACCACCCGTCCGCCGTAGGTGCCGGCCAGGAACCAGAAGTCGTCCGGCTGGTTCCAGGCGGCGTGTTCGCCCGTCGTGTCCTTGACCGGGCTGCGGTCGTCGGGCGCGGACAGGGCCCACTGCCACCACCGGCCCGCGAGCTCCCCGCGCTCCTCGTTGCTCGGCTTCCACCTGTCCCCGGCCCGGCCCGCACCGCTCATGACATCCCTCCCGCACACCGCCCCCGACCAGGGGCTCGACTCGAACAAGCGGACAGTACCCGGGGCGGGGGAGGGGTTTGACAGCGGCCCGGGGACCGGCCGGGGGAGGCGGGGGCGGGGCGCGGCCGGGTCAGTCGACGGTCGAGCCGATGGCGGGGTGGTCGCCGGTGAGTTCCTCCGGGGTGCGGCGCATGGCGACCAGGAGGGTGACGATCGTGCCCGCCACCGCCCACGCGGAGAGCACCAGCAGGGGGCCGGTGATCGTGTTGCCGTGGAAGTAGGCGATCGAGCGCGCCACCCAGGTACCCGCCCCGGGCGGCAGGGCCGGGCCGATGGCCCGCCAGAAGTCCGGGAGCATCGGCAGCGGGAAGGCGCCGCCGGCGCTCGGGTTGCCCGCGATCACCACGATCAGGACGGCCAGACCGATACCGACGATGCCGGTGAGGGCCTGCAGGGCGAGCGTGAGCATGCCGACCGCGAAGACGGTCAGCGCCCCCAGCCCCGACAGGCTCCAGAAACTTCCCGGCAGGGCGCCGAGGATCGGGCCGATGATGAGCGCGCCGCCGATCCCTCCCACGATCGAGTACAGCGCCATGACACCGGTCCGGATCACCGCACGCCGACGGTTGGCGGGCTTGGCGCCCGCGCTGATCGCGAGGATCGAGGCGCAGAGGTAGCCGCCCACGCACCAGCCCACGACGAGGTAGAAGGACGAGATCCCGTTGAAGTCCTGGTCGGAGACGGGGGCCAGGTCCACGGTGCGCACCGTGCGCTGCTGCGCCCGGTCCACCTCGGTGACGATCCGCGTCAGCGTGTCGGCCATGGCCTTGCCGCCGCCGGAGGCGACGAGGAGGGTGTCGGTGGTGCCGGTGGGGTTCACGACCAGGGCGCCGTCGATCTCGCGGTCGAGGATCTGCCTGCGGGCCGTGGCCGCGTCGGCGACCGGGCGGGGGTCCAGCGGACCGCCGGGGAGATTCTTCAGCTCGGCCGTGAGCCGGGCGGACATCTGCTGGGGCGCGACGACACCGAAGGGCACGTCCGTCGGTTTCGGCTTGTGCAGCGCCCCGACGTAGGACGCGATGAACAGCAACTGCAGCCCGAGCACACCGATGACGAGCAGCGCGGCCCGTGGAGTGACGGCGTTCTTCACCTCGTCGACGAAAGTCATGCCCCCACGTTCCGGGGCATCGGCCGTTCGTGCAGTCGGGGCTGGGCCGGATGGCGGACCACGGGGCCGGGCGGGGCGACGGAGCGCGGGCCGGGCCGTCCGTACCGTTTCGTCCCGCCGGGGCTGACATGCCGACACTTTTTACCGACGCGTAACTTCCCACGCCGCCTTACCCACGCGTAATTTGGCTCGGAGCAAGCAGATTCAGCGTCAGAACTTGTGGTCCGGGCCGCAGGGTGCACCAGACATCGAAACTCCCCTGAGCCGCAAGGAGACCACACGATGCTGCCCCGGAACCGTGCGTCGCGCACTCCGCGCGCGCGGAGGACCCTCGCCGCACTGCTTCTCGCCGTCGCCGCAGTCGCCACCTCCACGGCCACTGCGGCCGCAGCCGCCCCCACCGCCGCCACGGCCACGTCCCGCGGCTGGAACGACTACTCCTGCAAGCCCTCCGCAGCCCACCCCCGCCCGGTCGTCCTGGTCCACGGAACCTTCGGGAACTCCATCGACAACTGGCTGGTCCTCGCGCCCTACCTCGTCAACCGGGGCTACTGCGTCTACTCGCTCGACTACGGCCAACTGCCCGGCGTGCCGGTCTTCAACGGCCTCGGCCCGATCGACGAGTCGGCCGGCCAGCTCGCCGCCTTCGTCGACAAGGTGCTCGCCTCCACCGGCGCCCCCGAGGTCGACCTCGTCGGCCACTCCCAGGGCGGCATGATGCCGAACTACTACCTGAAGTTCCTCGGCGGCGCCGCGAAGGTGAACGCCCTGGTCGGGATCGCCCCCGACAACCACGGCACCACCCTCCTGGGACTGACGAAGCTGCTGCCGTACTTCCCCGGGGCCGAGGACCTGCTGAACGCCCACACCCCCGGCCTCGCCGACCAGGTGGCGGGCTCCCCGTTCATGACCAGGCTCAACGCGGGTGGCGACACCGTGCCGGGCGTGAAGTACACCGTCATCGCGACCAGGTACGACGAGGTCGTGACCCCGTACCGCACGCAGTTCCTGGACGGGCCGGACGTACGCAACGTCCTGCTCCAGGACCTGTGCCCGCTCGACCTCTCCGAGCACGTGGCGGTCGGCACCGTCGACCGGATCGCCTACCACGAGGTGGTGAACGCCCTCGACCCGGCGCACGCCACCCCCACCACCTGCGCCTCGGTCGTCGGCTAAGTATTCCGAAAGTCCTGCCCGGTCGGGGGCGCCCTCCGGGGGCGCTCTCCGGGCGGACGACGCCACTTTCGAAACACCCCTGGGAACCGTCCGGCGGCGCTCCCCCGTACCGCCGCGAGCCGGTGGGCGCCGCGCGGACGGCCCGTGCGCCCGGATTCACCACCGCGAGCCGACCGCGATCCGTCCGGAGGGGCGCCGTTGTCGGTGGCGGCTGGCACGATCGACCCATGACGACGATCGACTGGGACTCCGCGGCCGACTCCTTCGACGAGGAACCCGACCACGGTCTGCTCGACCCGGTGGTCCGGCACGCCTGGGCGCGACGGATGGAGAGCTGGCTGCCCGAAGAGCGTTCCGAGGTGCTCGACCTGGGGTGCGGCACCGGAAGCCTCTCCCTCCTCGTCGCCGGGCAGGGCCACCGGGTCACGGCCCTCGACCGGTCCCCGCGCATGGTGGAGCAGGCGCGGGCCAAGCTCGCCGGGACGGGGACCGGGGTGCTCCTCGGGGACGCGGCCCGACCGCCGGTCGGCAGACGGCAGTTCGACGTGATCATGGCCAGGCACGTGGTGTGGCTGCTGCCCGACCCGGCGGCGGCGCTGCGCCACTGGTTCGGCCTGCTGCGGCCCGGCGGCCGGCTGATCCTGATCGAAGGGGTCTGGAACGGCGTCGGGCTCTCCGCCGAGAGCCTGACCGGACTGCTCTCGGAATTCACCGAACGCGTCCACCACGAACGGCTCTCCGACGATCCGGACCTCTGGGGCAAGCGGGTCCACGACGAGCGCTACGCCCTGGTGGCCCGCGCCGTGCCGTCGTACCGGCACACCGAGGTCGTCGACGTGCACCTGATCCTCCGCCGGGGTTCCGAGGTCCTGCTCGCCCGCCGCGCCAACACGGGGTACGCGGACGGGCTGTTCAACGGCCCGTCCGGGCACGTCGAGGACGGCGAGGACGTCCGCGAGGCGATGGTCCGGGAGGCCGCCGAGGAGATCGGGCTGGAACTCGACCCGGACGAGCTGCGGGTGGCCCTGGTCATGCAGCACCGGGGCCCCGGCGGCACCCCCAGGACGGGCTGGTTCTTCGAGGCGGAGTACGACCCCGGCCGCGAACCGTACAACCGTGAGCCGGACAAGTGCTCCGAGCTGACGTGGTTCCCGCTGGACGACCTTCCGGACGACATCGTCGCCTACTGCCGGGCGGGGCTCGACGGGTACCGCGCGGGGGAGCGCTTCCTGATCCACTGGCACGAGGACGGCGACTCCGTGGCGTACCGGCCGCACGGCGTGGACCGGGCCGTTCCGCTGCCGGTCGGCCGGGCCGGCACCGGCGGGCTGCACCACATCGAGCTGTGGGTGCCCGATCTGGCGGTGGCCGAGCGGGGGTGGGGCTGGCTCCTCGGCGAGCTGGGCCACGTCCCGTACCAGCGCTGGGAGCACGGGCGGAGCTGGCGGCGCGGCGAGAGCTACGTGGTCGTCGAGCAGTCGCCCGACCTGCTCCCGGAGCCGCACGACCGCCGCCGCCCCGGGCTCAACCACCTCGCGTTCCACGTCCGGGACCGGGCCACCCTCGACGCCCTGGTGGCAAGGGCACCGGAGCACGGCTGGCGACCGCTCTTCGCGGACCGCTATCCGCACGCGGGCGGCGACGGGCACGTCGCCGCCTATCTGGAGGACGCCGCGGGGTACGAGGTGGAGCTGGTCGCCGGAGACCACCGGGAGCCCCGCCCGGCCCCGGCGGAACCGGAGCCGTACGCGGATGCCTGGGCATGGCGCCGCGAGTGACCGGGCCCGCCCGGCCGGGCTCGGGGCCGGGACCCCGGTCGGCCCGTCGGCCGAGGCCCGGCCTGCCTGCCGTCGGCCGGGGCGCGGTACCGGGCTTCCGGGGCCTCGGACCGGCAGCGACGGCTTCAGACCAGCAGCGACGCGAGCCCCTCCGTGCGGGCCAGGTGTTCCAGTTCGTCCAGTGCCCGGCGGGCCGCGCCGGCCGCCGCCGGGTCGCGTCCGGCGAGACCGCTTTCCTCGAACTCGTCCTCGTCCAGCCGCAGTACGGACGTGCCGTCCGCCGACACCCACAGGTCGAGGTCCAGGTCCTCCACCAGGAGCTGCCCGTCCCGCAGGACGGCGGGGCGGGTGACGTCGCAGTACCAGCCCTTGAGCCCGCCCGTGCCGGAACGGACCTCCTTCACCGCGTACCACCGGTCGCGCCAGTAGTGCTCGGTGAACACGTCGCCCGGCTCGAACCGCACGAAGCCGAAGTCGCGCACTCCCGGCGCCGCCCAGGGCGCGCGCACCGTCACCCGGACGCCGTCGTCGCGGACCAGCTCCGCCGGATACCGGATCTTGGTCCGCCCGGCCTTCACCAGGGCAACTGTCAGCGCGGTCTCAGCCGAGGTCGCGGACATACCGCACCTCCGTTGCACAGACCTCGTAGCCGAGCCACCGGTTGACCGCCAGCATCGGGCCGTTCGCCGTGTCGTTGCCGGTGTACGCGTCCGTGTACCCGGCGGCGCGGGCCCGGTGCAGCGAGTCGTTCTTGGCGAGCCTGGCCAGGCCCCGGTTGCGGTACGCCCGGCGGGTGCCGGTCATCCCGGACATGTACCGGGTCAGACCGTCGGTCTCCGCGAGGCTGAACGCCGCCGCCTCCCCGTCGACCACCGCGACCGTGGTCAGCTCGCGGTCGAGCAGGGGGACGTTCCAGGTGTGGTCGAGCCAGTCCTCGTAGTCGGTCAGCTCCGACGGGGTGTCGCTGGGCTCGTCGGCCGCGGTCTCGGCGTCCAGCTCGAAGAGCGGGCGCGGATCGTCCGCGAAGTCCGCGGCGGTGCGCAGCTCCACCCCCGCCGGGACCTCCTGACGGGGCGGCAGCGATCCGTCCGCCAGGCCGAGACGGAGGAAGTGCGCCGAACGGCTCGGCGCGTAGCCGCGCTTCTCGGCGAAGGCCCGGTTCGCCGGGGCGTCGAGCACCCAGGTGTAGACCGCGGTCGCGCCCTCCCGGGCCAGGTGCTCCTCGGCCGTTCTCAGCAGCAGCGCGCCCGCCCCGCGCCCGGTGTGCTCCGGGTGGGTGTACGGATTGCAGAACCCCTGGCCGGGATCGGGGCTGTCGTACGCGAGGCCGACCTGCGCGGTGCCGATGAGCTCCCCGTCCTCCTCGGCCACCAGCAGCCGGTAGCGCTTGTCGGGGTGGGCGCGGGTCAGCTCGTGGACGACGTGCTCGGGCGTCGTCACCATGAAGGGAAGCGCGGCACGCCGGATCCGTACCCAGTCCTCCGCGTCGGCGGGCAGGAAGTCGCGAACGATGACAGTCATGAACCGGACGCTACGTGCGGGGAGTCGATGTCCGCCCCTGAATTTCCAGCGGTGGCGGCAGTGGTGTGGGGGAGAATCGGGACGTGACTTTGAAGATCGTCCTTGACCCGGACTCCGGCATCGCCCCGTACGAGCAACTGCGCACGCAGATCTCCGAGCTGGCCCGCTCCGGCGCGCTCCCCGTCGGCTTCAGACTCCCGACGGTGCGCGGCTTCGCCGAGGAGCTCGGCCTTGCCGCGAACACCGTCGCGAAGGCGTACCGCGCGCTGGAGGCCGACGGGGTGATCGAGACCCGTGGGCGCAACGGCACGTTCGTCGCCGCCGCCGGTGACGCGGCGGACCGGCACGCGGCGGCCGCGGCACAGGCGTACGCGGAGCACGCGCGGCGGCTGGGCCTGCCCCGGGACGAGGCGCTGTCCCTGGTGCAGGACGCGGTACGGGCGGCGTACACGCGCTGACCCCGGCCCGGAGGCGCGGTGAAGCCCGCCGGAGGCACCGGGCCCGAGCGGCTTCGGGCGCGAATGGTGCCGGCCCGGACGGTGCCGGGTCCGAACAGGGCCGGGACGGTGGCCGGTTCGGCTCCGGGCCGGGCGCCGTCCCGGCCCGGCGCGGGGCTCAGAGGTACAGGCCCGCGTCCGCCCCGGAGTCCTGCTTCGGCACCGACGCCGGACCGCCGCCGCGGCGCAGGGCGTACAGCTCGGCGAGCGTCGCGCCCTCCCGGCCGAGTCCCTCCTCCGTGCCGAGCCAGGCCACCGACTCATCACGGGTCAGCGCGCCCACCTCGATCCTGGCGAGGCAGCGGCCGGGCCTGACCACGGCCGGATGGAGCCGTTCCAGGTCCTCGTTGGTGGTGACCCCCACCAGTACGTTGCGGCCCTGGCCCAGCAGCCCGTCGGTGAGGTTCAGCAGCCGGGACAGCGCCTGGCCTGCGGTGTGCTTGGCCTCGCCGCGGATCAACTCGTCGCAGTCCTCCAGCAGGAGCAGCCGCCACCGGCCCTTCGCCGTGCCGTCGTCCTCACCGATCGCGATGTCCATCAGATAGCCGACGTCGTTGAAGAGCCGTTCCGGGTCGAGCACGCAGTCCACCTGGCACCAGTCCCGCCACGAGCGCGCGAGGGTGCGCAGCGCGGACGTCTTGCCGGTGCCCGGAGGGCCGTGCAGCAGGAGCAGCCGGCCCGCGACGTCCTCGGGCGTGATCTTCATCAGCCGGTCCATGGCACGGGCCACCGGAGCCGTGTAGTTGCCGCGGACCTCGTCCCAGGTGCCGGCGGCGATCTGCCGGGTGGTGCGGTGCGGGCCGCGGCGCGGGGAGACGTACCAGAAGCCCATCGTCACGTTCTCCGGCTGGGGTTCCGGTTCGTCCAGGGCGCCGTCCGTCGCCCGGTCGAGGATCTCCCGCGCCAGCTCCGGGCTGGTCGCGGTGACGGTGACGTCGGCGCCGCGGCTCCAGCGGGAGACGAGCAGCGTCCAGCCGTCGCCCTCGGCGAGCGTGGCGCTGCGGTCGTCGTCGCGGGCGGCGCGCAGCACCTTGGCGGCCGGGGGCAGCAGGGTGGCCCCGGCCCTGACGCGTTCCAGGGAGGAGCTGTGCGAGTACGGCTGCTCGCCCGTCGCGAAACGGCCCAGGAACAGCGCGTCGACGACGTCGGACGGGGAATCGCTGTCGTCGACGGTGAGCCGGATCGGCAGGGCGGACTCGGGGTTGGCGGACATGGCGCCATGATCCGGCACGGGGACCGCGGGTGCACCCGGGTTTCGGCACCTCGCCGCGCCCTTCGCCGTTCCCTCCCGCGAATCCCTCCCACGAAGGAGGGCGCGGACATGACGCGGTCTCAAGGGGGCGCACGGGAGAACTCGTTGGAGCAACTTGGCATGCCCACTTCCGGTAGAGGTGCGGGTGCTGCTACCACGGACTCGGCAGACCGGGTGGAGATCCCGCCCGTCGGTCCACGGGAGGTTCCATGAAGATGTCCCGACTCGCGGCGTTCTCGTCCTCACTCCTGCTCGGTGCCGTGCTCGCCCTGACCGGTGCGGCCACCGCCCTCGCCGCCCCGTCCGTCCAGGCCGTCGACTACGTCGCTCTCGGAGACTCGTACTCCTCGGGCGTCGGGGCCGGCAGCTACGACAGCGCCAGCGGCTCCTGCAAGCGCAGCAGCAAGGCGTACCCCGCCCTCTGGGCCGCCGCGAACGCGCCCGCCTCCTTCGCCTTCACCGCCTGCTCGGGCGCCCGCACGGGGGATGTGAAGGCCAATCAGCTCGGCCCCCTCGGCTCCTCGACCGACCTCGTCTCGATCTCCATCGGCGGCAACGACGCGGGCTTCGCCGACGTCATGCTCACCTGTGTGCTCCAGTCGGAGGCCACCTGCCTCGACCGGATCGCCACGGCCCGCAGCTACGTGGACACCACCCTGCCCGGCAACCTCGACTCGGTGTACTCGGCGATCCGCGCCAAGGCGCCGTCCGCCCGGGTCGTCGTACTCGGCTACCCGCGCTTCTACCAGATCGGCGGCAGCTGCGCCGTCGGTCTGAGCGACAAGGTGCGCACCGCGATCAACTCGGCGTCCGACTACCTCAACGCGGCGACCGCCAAGCGCGCCGCCGACCACGGATTCGCCTTCGCCGACGTTGCGGGGAAGTTCACCGGCCACGAGATCTGCTCCGGGAGCTCCTGGCTGCACAGCGTCAACTGGCTGAACATCGGCGAGTCCTACCACCCCACCGCCGCCGGACAGTCGGGCGGCTACCTGCCCGTTCTCACCTCGGCGGCCTGATTCAGCCCCTCCGCGCACCCGCCGGGCCCGTCGGCCGTTCGACGGGCAGGAGACCCCGCCCGCCGGGGCCTTCGTCCGGCGGGTCGCCCCGGCCACCGGACGGGACCGGATCACTTCGCGCCCAACTCGCCCCGGCGCGAAGGGATCCGGGGGGCGGTGTCAACCCCCGTACATGTGTGCGCAATCCTGTGGCCGGGATACACGAGTGTCGTCGCGGGGCGATAGGGTTAACCTGCCCGGGGCGGGTGCCCTCGTACGGGTGGGGAGTGACATGGAACAGATAGCGATGCGGAGCAGGCCGCGTGTGCCTGCCATCACATGCGGGAGCGGTGCGACGAGTTCGCGCCTCGACCGCCATCTCGCGGTGCTCGGCGGACCCGCCGTTCCGCACCGGGAGGCCGCGGAGGCGACGCTGCTGATGCGCGAGATCACCTCGCGCGACGCCGCTCACCGCCGTCGGAGCAAGAGCGCGCGGGTGTCGCTCTTCGCCCCGTTGCGACGACTGAGGCGTTCGCTCTTCGGAAGTCACCGCTGACCCGACGGCCCGTATGACCACCCGTCGGCCCTCGGCCCGGACTCCCCGGCCGAGGTCCGTCATCCGGGCCTCTCTCCCCCCGGGGCGGTGAACGAACACACTGTCCCGGCTCCGCGCTGCTGTCGACCCTCCCGTCATCCCCGGGGCCGGCAGCGGCGCTTCGTCATGTTCACCCGGCATCGGGGCGGACCCGCGCCCCACCCGTCCGGGCAGGGCCGGCAGGCCGTTCGTGCCCGCGCGCGGGACTGTCGTGACGAGACCGCCATCCGTCCCCGCGCGTGATCGTCGTGCCCGCGCCGGGTGCCGTCACCGCCTCCCGTCACTCGCCGCCGCGCGCGTAGCGCCGTACGGACAGCGGCACGAACACCGCGAGCAGCAGCACCGACCAGAGGAGCGTCCCGGCCACCGGATGGGCGACCGGCCAGGCGGCGTCGGAGGCCGGGGTCACGTTGCCGAACAGATCGCGGGTCGCCGACGCCATGGCGCTGATCGGGTTCCACTCCGCGAC
Source organism: Streptomyces sp. NPDC001732 (assembly GCF_053596315.1). Taxonomy (NCBI): domain Bacteria; kingdom Bacillati; phylum Actinomycetota; class Actinomycetes; order Kitasatosporales; family Streptomycetaceae; genus Streptomyces; species Streptomyces sp. NPDC001732. Next base: position 12,696 of record NZ_JBSFFY010000031.1, on the reverse strand, counting down.
CGTCCGCAGCCACCCCGGCAGGTTGTCGGTCGGGATGTACGCGCTCGACAGCAGCGGCAGGACGAAGGTGGCGCTGCCCACCTGCCCGGCGATCTCCTCGTTGCGGATCAGCAGTCCCAGCCAGCAGCCCACCCAGGACGTGGCGAAGCGGAAGAGCAGCAGCAGCCCGAAGGCGCCCAGTGCGGCGAGCGGTCCGCCCTCGATCCGCCAGCCGACCGCGAGCCCCACCAGGATCAGCGGAACCATGCCGACGGCCGTGGTCAGCAGGTCGGCCGCGGTCTGGCCGAAGGGCACGGCGGGCCGGCTCATCGGCAGCGTGCGGAACCGGTCCATCACCCCGCGCCCGCAGTCCTGCGCCGACTGGAACATTCCGACCATGATGCCGTTCGCGGCCGTCGCCGCCAGCAGCCCCGGCACCAGGAACGCGCGGTACTCCCGGCCGGGCACGGCCAGGGCGCTGCCGAAGACGTACCCGAAGAAGAGCAGCATCGTGATCGGCATGGTCTGGGTCAGGATCATCACGCCCGGGGCCGCCTTGATCCGCTGGAGGTGACGGCCCAGCATGGCCAGGCCGTCGGCGACCGGGGTGCTCGTGGCGGGGGTGACGCGCGGGGTCGTGCTGCTCATGCTGCCGTCTCCTTCGGGGGCGGGGCCGGGGTCGGGGCCGGGGGCGTGCGGCCGTCGTCGCGGCCGGTCAGGCGGAGGAAGACCTCGTCGAGCGTCGGTGGGCGCAGGCTCGCGTCGACCAGCGGTACGCCCGCCGCGTCGAGTTCGCGGACGATACGGGGGAGGGTGAGCGTGGCGTCGGTCGCGACGGTGCCCACGGTGCGGCGCTCGTGGTCGAGCAGCGGTTCGGCGCCGGTGAGCTGATCGAGGACGGCTGCCGCCGGGACCAGCGCCGATTCATGGGAGACGACGACTTCCGCGTAGCTGCCGATGCGGGCCTTCAGCTCGGCCGGGGTGCCGCGATGGGCGGCCCGGCCCCGGTCGATCAGCACGATGTCGTCGGCCAGCTGGTCGGCCTCCTCCAGATACTGCGTGGTGAGCAGGACGGTCGTGCCCTGGCCGGCCAGTTCCCGTACGGCCGCCCAGATCTGGTTGCGGCTGTGCGGGTCGAGTCCGGTGGTCGGCTCGTCCAGGAACAGCACCCGGGGGCGGGTCAGCAGACTGACGGCGAGATCGAGGCGGCGGCGCATGCCGCCCGAGTAGGTGCGGGCCGGGCGGTCTGCGGCCTCCGTCAGCTCGAAGCGCTCCAGAAGCTCGTCCGCGCGGGTGCGCACCGCGTCGCCGCGGAACCGGAGCAGCTTCGCGAAGAGCCGCAGGTTCTGCCGGCCGGACAGCTCGCCGTCGACCGAGGCGTTCTGCCCGGTGACGCCGATCGCCGCGCGCACCGCCGCCGCCGCGCGCACCACGTCGTGACCGGCGACCCGGGCGCTCCCGGCGTCCGGTGCCGTCAACGTGGTGAGCACCCGGACCGCGGTGGTCTTCCCCGCCCCGTTCGGCCCCAGCACTCCGCAGACGGTGCCCTCGGCGACCGCGAGATCGAGCCCCCGCAGCGCGTGGACATCGCCGTAGCGCTTCTCCAGACCTTCACTAAGTACAGCGTACGTAGTTGTCATGCGGCCACCGTACCGCACTACGTACGGTGTACGTAACTACGATGGGGGGCGAGGTGATGATCGATGGTGGGGCGACCCGCTGTACCCGAAGTGATCTGGGCGCGCCCCGAGCGTGCGGGCCGTGGGCCCCGGCCCGCGTTCAGCCGCGCCGACATCGCGGCGGCTGCCGTCCGTATCGCCGATGCGGACGGCTTCGACGCGGTCTCCATGCGGAAGGTCGCGGCGGAGCTCGGCTGCGGCACGATGTCGCTCTACAACTACGTGCCGCGCAAGGAGGACCTGTACGAGCTGATGCTCGACGCGGTCAGCGCCGATTACGAGTACCCGGAACCGTCCGGCGACTGGCGCGCCGATCTGGTCGCACTGGCCCATCAGGCCCGCGCGATGATGCATCGCCACACCTGGGTGCCCCGGCTGATGTCACCCGTGTACGGCTTCAGCCCGAACGCGTTGCGGTATCTGGAGTACACGCTCAGCCTTCTGGACGGCGTCGACGCGCGGTTCGGCGAGAAGATGGAACTCATCGCCATGGTCAACGGTGTGGTCACCACCTATGTGGCCAACGAGATCGCCACGGCGGAGCGCAGCCGGTCGCTGCCCTGGTCCGAGGAGCAGGAGCACGCCGCGCGCACGAACTATCTGATCAGCCAGATCGCCACCGGGAAGTATCCGCGGATGGCGGCGGGATTCGCCGAGGACTCCGGGCCGATCGATCTGGAGGGGGTCTTCGACCGGGCGCTCGCCCGGGTGCTGGACTCGTTCGACCGGTAGTTCCCCGGCGGCGGCCGGGCTCTTTCCGCCGACGGGCCCGGCGGGCCCACCGGTCCGGCTCCGGACACCGCGACCGCCGGAGGCCGGGTCACAGCAGTGCGAACTGCCCCTCCGGACCCTCCTCCTGATGGCCCAGCACGGACGCGGGCCGACGCGCGGCGGCCGGGACCGGCAGGACCCCCGCCCTCCGCAGAGCGGCGGCCGTGACCGGCGGGCCGACGTCCAGGCCCTCCTGCCGGGGGCGGAGTTCGGCCAGCAGGGCGAGCAGGGCGATCAGCTCCAGCAGCTCCGAGGTCCACTCCTGGGGCCAGGCCCGGGGCCGGATCGCCTCCAGGCCGTCCGTGTCCGGTGCGCCGGGCGCCGCGCGGCGCCCGAACCACAGCTCCAGCATCCGGACCCCGCCCACCCGGAACTCCCAGGCCCCGGCGGGCACGGGCGAGATGCGGCCGGTGCCCAGCACGAGCGTCTCCGTGTCCGGGTCGTACTTCGGCGCGGCCGGTACGGCCGGGACCGCGGCCCGCACATAGGGGCGCCGCCCGCCCGGCAGCCGCGGGCGCTCCCCGCCCCGTGCGCCCCGCAGCTGCAGCCGCGCCAACTCCCGCCCCAGCTCCACCCCGGCCGACCAGCGCGCGGTGTCGGCGGGCAGCGGCACCACGCATCCGGCGGGCGAGGGACGGGCCGCCGCGAGCACCCACGCCAGCACGGTTTCCGCGGTGACCGATTCCCCGTGGTGCCCTCGCAGCAGCGCGAGCAGCCCCGGGGCCAGGTTGGGTTCGAGGCCGTCGGGCCGCCGGTACAGCGGACGGATCCGGCCCGGCCGACCGGCGGGGGAGTGGCCGTCCGGGAGCAGCGCCGTCACGGACAGGGCGGGGCCGGGGTCCCGGGGCACGCACCCGTGCTCCACGACGAACAGCTGGTGCCCGTCGGCGACCCGCCACAGCTCGGGGCGGGCGGCATCGAGCAGCCGGTGGTCGGGCAGCAGCCACTGCTGGTCGAACGGGCCGTGCGCGATCCGCACCGGCTCGGGGCACGGCCCGTCCTCGCGGGCGAACCGGCCGGTGCCGGTGGCCTGTCCCGGCAGCGCCGCCACCGAGGTCCGCGGATCACGGGAGCGGGTGATCCGGAACAACCGTTCGCGCTCGTCGGCCGGGGCCCGCACCAGCCGCTCCCAGCGAGCCCTGAGCGAGGCGGCGTCGGGGGCGAGGACCCAGGGGCGCCCGGTGCGCAACGGCCGTACGGACCAGGGCATGAGGTCGTCGAGGAGCGGGGCGTCCGCGTCCTGGCCGTCGCCAAAGCCGCCCGCCGCCCGTGCTGCCACCGTGCCGCCCTCCCCGTCGCCACGCCCGCCGCCTTCCCCGGCATCGTAGCCGCGCCCGTGCGGAGCGGTCCCGCCTCGCGGCAAGGGGCTTCAGTGGGCCTCCAGGGTGACCGAGAAGGAGAAGCGGTCGCCCCGGTACCGGATCCGCGCCACGTCGACCACCCGGCCGCTCTCGTCGTACGTCACGCCCGTGTAGAACAGGATCGGGCTCAGCAGCGGCACCCGCAGGAGCTCGGCGGTGGGCGGGTCGGCGAGACGGGCCTCGACGGTGTCGGTGATGCGCGCGATCCGGACGCCGACCCGGTCGCGCAGCACCTTGGTCATCGGCCAGCGTTCGAGGTCGGCGACGTCGAGACGGGCCGCGACCTCGGGATGCACCATGTTCTCCGCCCAGTTGGTGGGCTCGTCGTCGTTCTCGTCGTGGCGCAGCCGACGGTAGCCGACCACCTCCGCGCAGCCGGGGAAGTACTCGCAGAGGTCCCCGGGCACGGCGACCGGGCCGTGCCCGAGGACCTCGGTCCGCTCGCCCGACTGCTGGGCCACGATCGCGTCGATCGAGCCGAGCAGCCGGACCGGCGACACCCGGCGGGCGCGCGGCTCGATGAACGTGCCGCGCCGCCGGTGCCTGCTGATCAGCCCCTCCGTCTCCAGCTCCTTGAGCGCCTGGCGCATCGTCAGGACGCTGACGCCGTAGTGCGCGGCGAGCTGTTCCTCGGTGGGCAGCCGCGCCGACGCGTCCTGGGACCGGCCGAGTATCGAGGCGCGCAACGACTGCGAGACCTGGTACCACAGCGGCAGCTTGCGGTTCAGGACCAACGAGTCGGGGGCGAAGGCCGGCCCCGGGGGCGTCTTGGGCATCTGGGGCACCTGGGTCACCTGGTCTCTCCGTACTGCGACACGGCGGACGCGCCGACGCGGGGCCGGGCTACGGCCTGAAGTTGCGGCTCAGACCCTGCCACACGTCGTCGTAGCCGTGCTGCAGATGACCGGCCGTCGCCGCCTGCGCGGTCGCCGTCACCGGCCAGCGGGTCTCGAACATGAAGGCCAGGCCGTCGTCGATCTTCTGCGGCTTCAGCTCCGCCTCGCTGGCCCGGTCGAAGGTCTCCCGGTCCGGGCCGTGCGCCGACATCATGTTGTGGAGCGAGCCGCCGCCCGGCACGAAGCCGCCCCTGCCGGCCGTCTTCGCGTCGTACGCGCCCTCGATCAGGCCCATGTACTCGCTCATCACGTTGCGGTGGAAGTACGGCGGCCGGAAGGTGTCCTCGCCGACCAGCCAGCGCGGCGCGAAGACGACGAAGTCGACCCCGGCCAGACCGGGGGTGTCGGACGGCGAGGTCAGCACCGTGAAGATCGACGGGTCCGGGTGGTCGTAGCTGATCGAGCCGATGACGTTGAAGCGGCGCAGGTCGTAGACGTACGGGGTGTGGTTGCCGTGCCAGGCGACGACATCGAGCGGGGAGTGGTCGTAGGTCGCGGACCAGAGGTTCCCGCAGAACTTGTTGATCACCTCGACCGGGCGGTCGTCGTCCTCGTACGCGGCGACGGGGGCGAGGAAGTCCCGGGCGTTCGCCAGGCCGTTGGCGCCGATCGGGCCGAGGTCGGGCAGGGCGAACGGCTGGCCGTAGTTCTCGCAGACGTAGCCCCGGGCGGTGGCGTCGAGCAGCTCCACGCGGAACCGGACACCGCGCGGGATCAGCGCCACGTGCCCCGGTTCGGCGCGCAGCAGGCCCATTTCGGTGCGGAGCAGCAGGCCGCCCCGCTCCGGGACGATCAGCAGCTCGCCGTCCGCGTCGCTGAACACCCGGTCCGTCATGGACGTGTTGGCGCTGTAGAGGTGCACGGCCATGCCGGTGCGCTGCGTCGCGTCGCCGTTGCCGCCGAGGGTCCACAGGCCGGCCAGGAAGTCCGTCCCGGCGGCGGGCTCGGGGAGCGGGTCCCAGCGCAGCCGGTTGGGGTCGGGCACGGACTCGGTGAACGGGGCGGTGCGCAGGGCGCCGTTGTCGATCCGGGCGAACGGCGGATGGGCGGCCGAGGGACGGATCCGGTAGAGCCAGGAACGGCGGTTGTGGGCGCGCGGCTCGGTGAAGGCGGAGCCGCTCAACTGCTCCGCGTAGAGCCCGAGGGGCGCGCGCTGGGGGGAGTTGCGGCCGTGCGGCAACGCTCCTGTCACCGCCTCCGAGCTGTGCTGATTGCCGAAACCGGCGGAGTAATCAAGCGCCTCCGCCGTCTTCCTCGCCTGCTCGATGCCGCTCATCCGCGCTCCCGGTGCCGAAGAAATCCTATGGACAACCGTAGGAATTGAATCGGGGTGCGTCAACGGCATTCGTGACGCACAGGGGGGTTTCAAAAGTTGAGCAATGCTCTACTCTCCCGCACATGTCGTGGACACGAAGACTTCTGGTGGTTCTGGTGGCGCTCGCGGCCGCCCTTCTCGCGGCCCCCGCCGCGCAGGCGCACGAGGAACGTCCGGTCGAACTGCCCGACGGAACCGGGAGTGTTCCCGTGCACCGCACGGGCGAACCCGATCTGCTGGTCTGCAAGGGCGACCGGGCGGACTTCGAGCGCCGGGTGGCGGGCTTCCCGGCCGGGCTGCGGGCCCGGAACCTGAAACTCTTCGACCGCTGCCTGAAGTCCGGCTTCCGCCATCTGCAACAGGCCGTCGACGCGGTCGACGGGCCGGGCATGAACATCGCGATCCTGCCCGGCCTGTACGAGGAGGAGCCCTCGCTGCCCGCACCGGCGGGGGAGTGCGCCCGGCTGAAGGCCCCCGACTCCAAGCTCGGCTACCAGATCCTGTCGTACGCCCAGCAGGCGCGGTGCCCGCACAACCAGAACCTGGTGGCGATCCTCGGCAAGAAGAACCTCCAGATCGAGGGCACGGGCGCCGAACGCACGGACGTGGTGATCGACGCCAAGTACCAGAAGCTCAACGCGATCCGCGCGGACAGGTCCGACGGCGTCTACTTCAAGAACTTCACCGCCCAGCGCACCACCTTCAACTCCCTGTACGTCCTGGCGCAGGACGGCTTCGTCATCGACGACGTCCTCACCCGGTGGAACGACGAGTACGGCTTCCTGACCTTCGCGAGCGACCACGGGCTGTACAAGAACTGCGAGTCGTACGGCAACGGCGACTCCGGCATCTACCCCGGCAGCGCGTCGAACATCAACGACCGGCACGGCTACGACGTGCCGCGCTACGCGATCGAGATCACCGGCTGCCGCAGCCACCACAACATGGTCGGCTATTCGGGCACCGCGGGCGACTCCGTGTACGTCCACGACAACGAGTTCGACCACAACATGGGCGGCGCCTCGATGGACAGCGCCTTCCCCGGCCACCCCGGACTGCCGCAGAACCACGCCCGCTTCGAGCGCAACCTGATCCACGACAACAACGCCGACTACTACCGGTACGTCGCCGACGGCACCTGCGCCGGGCCGCCCGTGGACCGGGGCTACGAGGAGGGCGTCGTCTGCCCGCAGATCTCCATGCCGCCCGGCTCCGGGATCATCACCGCGGGCGGCAACTGGAACCTGTACGAGAACAACTGGATCTACGGGCACCGGCGCACCGCCTTCTACCTGACCGCCGTCCCCGCCTTCATCCGGGGCGAGGAGACGTTGTCCAGGCAGACCGACACCTCCCACCACAACCGGTACGCGGGCAACCACCTCGGCAAGGACAGGGCGGGCAACTCCCGGCCCAACCGCACCGACGTCTGGTGGGACGGCCAGGGCGGCGGCAACTGCTGGCAGGCGGACACCGGCGCGTCGTCCCCGCGCACCCTGCCCACCTGCGGCGCCGAGCGCGGTGCCGTGTCCGGCGGCAGCGACCGGCTCGTCGGCGAACCGGTCAAACTGGCCCAACTGCTGGTCTGTGCCGACTACGACGTGCAGGCGCGGCGGCTGCCGGCCGGTTGCGACTGGTACGGCGCGCGGGGCATCGAGCGCATCGAGACACAGGTGGCGCTGGCGATCGCCGCGGTGCTCGCGCTGGTCGGCGGGGTGCTGTGGTGGCGCAGACTGCGGGGCAGCCGGTTCGCCACCGCCGTCACGGTGCTCGGGGCGATCGGCCTCGTGCTGGACGTCGCCGGTTCGACGACGGGGCTCGCCTCCTCCCACGTGCCCGCGCTGGCGCTGCTGCTGACCGGGGTGTGGTGGACCGGGACCGGGCTCGTGCTGCGGCGCGAACGGCCGTGGCTGGGGTGGACCACGGTGGTGCTGGGCGCCCTCACGCTGCTCGACGCCGTCGACAAGGCCGTGTTCATGATCCCGTGGATTCCGCTGAGTCCGGCCTGGGTGCGGGGACTCCTCGGTGTGATCTGGGTGGTGTGGGCCGTGATCGCCACCGCCCGGCACGGCGAAGGGGGCGGAGAGCCCGAAACGACGGAAAACCCGGAGACGGCACGGACCGCGGAAGCGTCACGGACCCCGGAAGGAGACGGAGAGTGAAGCGTCTTCGCAGGCGGCTGCGGGCCGCCCGGCCGGTCGTCACGGCCGTCACCGTGCTCACCGCGGGCACCCTCGTCCTCGGGGCGAGTGCCTGTGGCGGGCGGGCCACCACCCACCACAAACCCGGCACGAGCCACGAGCAGGCCGACGGCGACACCGGCCAGCTGCTCACCACCGAGGACGGCTCGGGCAACCGGCTGCGCGAGGTCGACGCCGAGGGCGCCCCCGCCGTGACGGTCGCCGTACGGCCGGACTCCGAGGACGGGTGGAACGTCCGCCTCTCCGTACGGAACTTCAGATTCACCCCGGACAGCGTGGGCGGCGCCGCCCTCCTCGGGCGCGGCCACGCCCGCCTGTTCCTCGACGGGCACCCCCTCGCACGCGTCTACGGCTCCTGGTACCACCTCCCCGCCTCCCTCGTCCGCGGCGCGGGCGGCGGCACCGGCCTCACCGTCCGGCTCTACGCCGACGACCACACCGCCTGGGCCGTGAACGGCGCCCCCGTCCAGGCCGCCGCCTCCCTCGCCACCTCTCCGAAGCCCACCGCCTCTCCGAAGCCCGCCGCCACACCCCGCCCCGACACGGTCCTGGAGATCGTCGTCTCCCACGGCAGGGTCGACCCCGCCCCCGGCCGCACCGAGGTCAGGAAGGGCGGAACCGTCCAACTGCGCGTCCGCAGCGACCGCGCCGACACCCTCCACATCCACGGCTACGACAAGGAGGCCCGGCTCCCCGCGGGGCGCACCGTCACCCTGACCCTCACCGCCGACCGCAGCGGGCTCTTCGAGGTCGAGACGCACGAGTCCGACCTGCTCCTGACCCAGCTCGTCGTACGGTGAACGCCCTCGCCCACGGCATCGGCGCCCAGCACGACCTGCCGCTGTCCCCCTTCTACGCCTTCGCCGGAGCCTTCGCCGCGCTCTTCGTCTCCTTCCTCGCGCTCGGCCTGCTCTGGTCCACCTCCCGGTTCCGCGGGGACCGGGCGGGCCTCCCGGTCCCGGCCGCCGTCCAGCGACTCGCCGACGCCCGCCCCACCCGTACCGCCCTGCGCGCCCTGGGGCTCGCCGCCGGGCTGTTCGTCGTGCTCCACCTCCTTCTCGGCCCGGACGACCCGGAACGCAACCCGGCCCCCGGTGCCGTGTACGTGCTCCTCTGGGTCGGGCTGGTCCCCGCCTCGCTCCTCCTGGGCCCCGTCTGGCGGCTGGTCAACCCGCTGCGCACCGTCCACCTCGTCGCCTGCCGCGTGCTCGGCCGCGACCCCGACGAGGGGCGCCCCCCTCCCGCCCGGCTCGGGCTGTGGCCCGCCGCGGCCGGGCTCCTCGCCTTCACCTGGCTCGAACTCGTCGCCCCCGACCCCGCGTCGGCCACCGCCCTCCTGCTCCTCCTCGGCCTCCACGCCACCGTCCAGCTCGCGGGCGCCGCCCGGCACGGCGCAGGGTGGTTCGACCACGCGGACGCCTTCGAGGTCTACTCCGGCCTGCTCGCCCGGCTCTCCCCGCTCGGCCGCCGTCCCGCCGACGGTCGGCTGGTGCTCCGTTCGCCGTTCAACGGTCTCGACGCCACCCCGCAGCTGCCCGGACTCGTCGCCACCGTCTGCGTCATGCTCGGCTCCACCGCCTACGACGGTTTCTCCGACGCCCCCTCCTGGATCGCCACCGTCCAGACCTCACCCCTGGGCCGCACCACCGCGGCCACGCTCGGACTCCTGGCCGCCGTCGCCCTCGTCGCCACCCTCTACGCCCTGTGCGCCGGGGCCGTCCGGCTGATATCCGGCCGGCTCCGCCGTCCGCTCACCTCCTTCGCGCACTCGCTCGTCCCGATCGCCCTCGGCTATCTCGTCGCCCACTACTTCACACTCTTCGTCACCGAGGGTCCACGTACCGTCATGATGGCATTCGGCACCGACGGCCCCGCCCCGCCCGATCCGCCCCTGGGCCCCGGCGGCGTCGCCACGCTCCAGGTCGTCGCGATCGTCCTCGGCCACGTCCTCGGCGTCATCGCCGCCCACGACCGGTCCGTGCGCCTCTTCCCGCCCGGCCGTGCCGTCGCGGGGCAGCTCCCGCTGCTGCTCCTGATGATCATGTACACCGTCGGAGGGCTCTCGTTGCTCATCGTGTGAGAACCGACCCCGGCCGACCACCCGTCGCAGAGGAGACCCACGGCATCATGGAGCCCGTGCCCCATGCCAACACGAACCTCCGCCGCGCCCCCGTGCAGCAGCGCAGCGCCGAACGTCTCGCCCGGATACTCGACGCCTGCGCCGAACTCCTCGACGAGACCGGCTACGAGCAACTGTCCACCCGGGCCGTGGCCGTGCGCGCCGAAGTGCCCATCGGCTCCGTCTACCGCTTCTTCTCCAACAAGCGCGCGCTGACCGACGCACTGGCCCGTCGCAACCTGGACAGCTACGCCGAACGCGTCACCGCCCGCCTGGTCACCATCCCCACCACCGACTGGCGCAGCGCCATCGACGCCGTCCTGGACGAGTACCTGGCCATGAAGCGGTCCGTGGCCGGATTCGCCCTCGTCGACTTCGGCGCGCCGGCCCCCGTCGACGACCCCGCGGGCGACGCCAACCGCCGGGTCGCGGGGCGGCTCGCCGAACTGCTCGCCGGGCACCTCGGCCGTGCCCCCGACGAGGTGCTGCTCCGCACCATCCTGGTCTGCGTCGAGGCCGCCGACGCCGTCCTCCGGCTCGCGTTCCGCAGCGACCCGTCGGGCGATCCGGCCATCGTCGCCGAGACCCGCATCCTACTGCGGGCCTACCTGGCGCGGCTCCTGGACTGAGCGCGGCTCCCGGACCGAGCCGCGAGGGCGGGGCCGGGTTGCGCTCATCGGGTGGCCACCGCGTTGACCTGGGGTTTTGCTCGTATTGCTCGCACGTCTGCCTCTTGTCGACGCTGCGAGACGCGCCCTAACGTCATCCGCACCGCCGACTTCGGCGGGAGTTCAAGGGTGAGCGATAGGTATCCCACATGCTGACAATCCTCGGCTTCGCCATGATTGCGACCTTTCTGGCCCTGATCATGACGAAGAAGATGTCGCCGATCGCGGCGTTGGTGCTGATCCCCGCGCTGTTCTGCGTCGCCGTCGGACAGGGCGCGAAGCTCGGCGACTACGTCATCGACGGCGTCGGCAACCTGGCCCCGACCGCCGCGATGCTGATGTTCGCCATCGTCTACTTCGGCGTGATGATCGACGTCGGCCTCTTCGACCCGATCGTGCGGGGCATCCTGCGCTTCTGCAAGGCCGACCCGATGCGGATCGTCGTCGGCACGGCGGTGCTCGCCGCGATCGTCTCGCTCGACGGCGACGGCTCCACCACGTTCATGATCACCGTCTCGGCGATGTATCCGCTCTACAAGCGCCTCAGGATGAGCCTGGTCGTGATGACCGGTGTCGCCGCCACCGCCAACGGCGTCATGAACACCCTTCCCTGGGGCGGCCCCACCGCCCGCGCCGCCACCGCGCTCAAGCTCGACGCGGGCGACATCTTCGTCCCGATGATCCCGGCGCTCGGCGTCGGACTGGCCGCCGTGCTGCTCCTCGCCGTCGTGCTCGGCCGGCGCGAGCGCAAGCGGCTCGGCACGCTCACCCTCGACGAGGTGCCGGCCACCGAAACGGTCACCGAGCCGGAGGCCGTGCTCGTCGGGGCGGGAGCCGGCGGGGACCGCATCCGCAAGGGCTCCGGCGGAGCGGGCACGGGCGCAGGTGCGGACGGGGACGCGGGTGCGGGCAGCGGGACGGGCACGGACGCGGGGAACGAGGAAGAGGACGTGGACGGGGGCTTCAAGGGCCTGGACCCCGACCGGCCCACCCTGCGCCCCCGGCTGTACTGGTTCAACGCGGGCCTCACCATCGCCCTGATCACCGCGATGATCATGGAATTGATGCCGATCCCGGTGCTGTTCCTGCTCGGCGCCGCCCTCGCGCTCACCGTCAACTTCCCCCACATGCCCGACCAGCGGGCCCGCATCGCCGCCCACGCCGACAACGTCCTCAACGTCTCCGGCATGGTCTTCGCCGCCGCCGTCTTCACCGGCGTCCTCTCCGGCACGGGCATGGTCGAGCACATGGCCGACTGGCTCGTCGGCGCCATCCCCGAGGGCATGGGCCCGCACATGGCGATCGTCACCGGCGTCCTGAGCATCCCGCTGACGTACTTCATGTCGAACGACGGCTTCTACTTCGGTGTCGTCCCGGTGCTCGCCGAGGCCGGTGCGGCCCACGGCGTCTCCCCGCTGGAGATCGCCCGCGCCTCCCTGGTCGGGCAGCCCCTGCACATGTCGTCCCCGCTCGTCCCGGCCGTCTACGTCCTCGTCGGCATGGCGAAGGTCGAGTTCGGCGACCACACCAGGTTCACCGTCAAGTGGGCCGCGCTCACCTCACTGGTGGTGCTCGGCGCCGGTCTCCTGTTCGGCATCGTCTGACCGTGCGACACCCCGGGAGCCCGGCAGGGGCCGACTCGGGCCGGCCCCTGCCGGGCGCCCCCGGGGGGGGGGGGGGGGGGCCCCCCCGCCCCCCCGCGGCGCG
>NZ_JBSFFY010000030.1:0-91553 GCF_053596315.1 Streptomyces sp. NPDC001732 | reverse complement strand
GCGGGGGGTCGCCGCCGCGCGCCCCGGGGTCGTTGCGCGGGCCGGGCAGAGCGTCGTGGTGGGCCCGCGCCCCCTGCGCCGCCCCCCCCCCACCCCACCGTTTCGGTGCGGCGCCGGGGCTCAGCGCTGGAGGGCGGCCAGCGTCGCGTCCAGACCGGCGCTCGTGCGCGGCGCGCGGTTGTACGGCAGCCGCGACAGGACCGCCGCCATGCCGCAGGTGTTGCTCACGGCGGAGAACACCAGGCCGGAGCCGACGCCGGCGGAGATCCACCGCGCGGCCGGGAACCGTACTCCGGCGAGGAGCCCGGCCACCACGAGCGAACCGGCGGCGAGCCGCACCTGCCGCTCCATCGGCCAGGTCGCGCGGGCGCCGGAGGGGCGGTCGAGCGCGCGGCCCTCGCCCTCCCAGGCGGAGGTGCCGCCGGACAGGGTCAGGGCGTCGACGTCGGCCGCGGCGAGGATGTCGCAGGCCCGGGTGGACCGGACGCCGGAGGCGCACACCATGAGCAGCGAGCCGCGGGCCGCGGCGGCCTTCAGTGCGGGCACGGCCTCCGGGAGGCGGTCCAGCGGGATGTTCAGGGCGCCGGGGACGTGGCCGGAGGCGTACTCGCCCGGAGCCCGCACGTCGATGACGGTGAACTCCGCGAGGCGGGCCGCGGCCTGGGCGGGGGAGAGGGAAGCGGGGCTGGTCACGAGCAGTGTTTCCTTTCGTCCACCGGGGCTCGGGAGGGACGCGGTCCTTCCTTCCCCGGTCGGGCTAGAATACCCCTTGGGGTATCAGGAGGATGATGTGGAACTTGACATGGCGGCCGACGAACTGAAGTCGGTCCTCAACCGCCTTCGCCGCGCGCAGGGCCAGCTCGCCGGGATCATCAGGATGATCGAGGAGGGCAGGGACTGCGAGGACGTGATCACGCAGATGGCGGCCGTGTCCCGGGCACTCGACCGGGCCGGTTTCGCGATCATCGCGACGGGTCTGCAGCACTGCATGGCCGACGGCGGTCACGGTCCCGAGGACCGCGAGCAGATGCGGGCCAGGCTGGAGAAGCTCTTTCTCTCGCTGGCCTGAGCCGGGCTGCGGCCGGGGGACCGCAGGTCAGGCCACGGCGTCGATGAGCATGAACACGGCCACGGCCAGCAGTACCGCGCCGAAGATCCGTTGCAGGGCGGCCGTGGAGACTTTCGCGGCGAGCCGCTGCCCGTCCCAGGCGCCGAGCACCGCCGCCGCCGTGAACGGGGCGATCGTCGCCCAGTGCAGCGCGGTGGGCGTGGCGAGACGGGTGGCCAGCGCGGCCAGGGAGTTCACCGTGATGACCAGCAGGCTGGTACCGACCGCCGAGGCCATCGGGACGGCGACCACGGTGACCAGCGCGGGTACCACGAGGAACCCGCCGCCCACGCCGAGGAACCCGGTCACCGTGCCGAGCCCGGCGCCTGTCCCCGCGACCCGCCCGGTGGGCGCGGGAACCGCACCCTCCCCGGCCTGCGCCGCCGGTCCGGTCCGCGGACGGAGCATCCGCGTCGCGGCGACCACCGCGAGCACGGCGAACCCCGCGGTCAGCACTCCGGACGGAATCCGTACCGACAGCGCCCCGGCGATGGCGGCAGGCACGATCCCGGCCGCCGCGAAGAGCCCTCCGGTACGCCAGCGGACCCGGCCCTCCCGGGCGTGGGCGACCAGCCCGGTGAGGGACGTCACGACGACGATGAGGAGTCCGGCGGTGGTGGCCTCGGCCGGGGTGAAACCGAGCAGATAGATCAGCGCGGGAACGGCGAGCACGCTTCCGCCGCCGCCCAGCCCGCCGAGCGCCAGGCCCACCACCGCCCCGGCGACCAGGGCCACGATCAGCGCGGTCATGAGGCGGCGCCCGATACCCCGCGCCGGTCGTGCACGGACGGGCCCCCGCCGGGGCGGGAGCCGACGGCGCCGACGGCTGTCCGGGAGGGCCGCCGGGCGGTGCGGCCGGGGCTCCGGCGGAAGAAGGGTGTGGGGAAAGACATGGGGATCGCTCCTGGGAGGGTGGTGCCGGGACGTCGCGCGGTCGTCACGCCGGGGAGGGCGCGGGGTCGGTGATGCGCAGGCCGGCCCGTGCCGCCGCGTCGAAGCCGTCGTCGACGGCCACCACCTCGCGCCCTGCCGCGTCCAGCATCGACGCGGCGATCGCCGCCCGCGCCCCGCCCGCGCAGTGCGCCCACACGACGCCCGGCGGCACCTCGCCCAGTCGCCGGGGCAGCTCGTGCAGGGGAATGTGGACCGCCCCCGTGATCGCGCCCCTGCGGTGCTCGGAGTTCCTGCGCACGTCGAGCACCACCGGGTCCTCGCCCCGCTGCCGGGCCGCGGCCAGGCCCGCGAAGTCGGACCTGCGCAAGGACCGCAGCTCCGCCGCCGTACCCACCCAGTCCTCGGGTCCGCCGGTGGCCGCCGCGACCGGGCGGTCCACGCCGACCCGGGACAGCTCCCGCTGCGCGTGGGCGATGTCGCCGGCGGTGCCCGCCAGCAGGGTGACGGGCCTGCCCCACGGGATCAGCCAGGCCAGATACGTCGCGAGCGGGCCGTCGCCCTCGAAGTTGAACGATCCTGCGACGTGCCCCTCGGCGAACGCCACCCGGCTGCGCAGATCCACCACCCACTCGCCCGCGGCCAGCCGCCGGGAGATCTCCTCGGCATCGGCCCGGCCGGGCGGGGTCAGATCCAGCGGAGCCGGTCCCGCGGCATTGGCCGGGCCCATGTGCGCGTAGTGCGCCGGAATGTCGTCCAGTCCGGCGAGCAGGTCCGCGACAAAGGTGTCCACGTCCTTGACCAGCGCGTCGTTGTGCCTGCGCTCGTTGCCGATCGTGGTGGCCGGCCCTTCCGCCTGCGAGGACGAACAGAAACTGCCGAAGCCGTGCGTGGGCAGCACCGGCACGCCGTCCGCGAGCTCGTCGGCGAGCCGGCGCACGGAGGCGTGCTGGGCGCGGGCCGGCTCGGTGGTGAGTCGGGGCTCCACCAGGTCGGGCCGGCCCACACTGCCGATCAGCAGCGAGCCGCCGGTGAAGGCGGCCACGGCGCGGCCCTCCTCCTCCAGCACGTAGGACGTGTGGTGCGGGGTGTGCCCGGGGGTGGCGAGCGCGCGCAGCGCGAGAGCGTCGTCGACCGGGGTGACGTCACCGTCCGAGACCGGGACCCGGGCGAAGGAGACCTGCGCGGCGGCGGGCACCAGGTAGTGCGCCCCGGTCACCCGCGCCAGCTCCGGACCGCCCGTCACGTAGTCGTTGTGCAGATGTGTCTCCACCACCAGGGCGATCCGCACGTCGCGCCGGGCGGCGGCGACGATCACCCGGTCGATGTCGCGCGGCGGGTCCACGACCACGGCGGCCCGCCGCCCGCCCGCCAGGTAGCTGCGGTTGCCGAGGCTCGTTGTCTCGATGGTGTCGACGAAGAACACGACACGGCTCCTTCCGTGATGATTTACCCCGGGGGGTATCTCCTGCATCAGATTAACACCAATACCCCTGGGGGTATTTCTGTTCTCGGGTGAGACGTGCGCTACGGCGGAGGGCGTCGGTGGAACGCGGGGCGGGGCCGGTCGCGGGCGGCCGGCCTGCCGCCATGACGGAGCAGCTCGCGCCCATGCCCGCGGACTGGCGGCGCGCCCTCGCCGTGGTCGCGCACCCCGACGACCTGGAGTACGGCTGCGCGGCGGCGATCGCGGGGTGGGCCGGCGAGGGGCGTGAGATCTCCTGCCTTCTCGCCACTCGCGGCGAGGCCGGCATCGACACGCTGGAGCCCGCGCGGTGCGCGCCGCTGCGCGAGCGGGAGCAGCGGCGCGCACCGCGGTCGTGGGCGTCTCCACCGTGGGGTTCCTGGACCATCGCGACGGTGTGATCGAGTGCGGCCTCCCGCTGCGCCGCGACATCGCCGCGGCCATCCGCAGACACCGCCCCGAACCGGTCGTCACGCTCAACCACCGGGACACCTGGGGTGAGAACGTCTGGAACACCCCCGACCACCGGGCGGTCGGCCGCGCCGCCCTGGACGCCGCGGCCGACGCGGGCAATCGCTGGATCTTCCCGGAGCCGGCGGAGGCGGGGCTCCGGCCGTGGAACGGGGTGCGGCGGGTCGCGGTCGCGGATTCGAGCGCGCCCACCCACGCCGTCGACGCGACGGCCGGGCTGGAGCGCTCGGTGGAGTCGCTGCTGGCGCACCGTACGTACATCGAGGGGCTGACCGACGAGGACCCCGAGGCGTACTGTCGTGCCTTCCTGGCCGGCCGCGCACGGGCCGAGGGGGAGCGCTCCGGTGGTCGTCCGGCTGTCGCGTTCGAGCTCTTCACCCGCTGAGCCCACTCCGGGCTGCTCGGTTTCCGAACTGTCCGTGTGCGGTGTCACGCATGCGCGAGTGTCATTTCTGAAGGGAAAACCGCAGGTCAGAGTGTTGATGTTGTCCAGACCATTGACATGCAAGCGTCATGATGTTGAATTCGGTGTCGTTCTGCTGCGCGACTTCGGTGACTTGAGTGATCAATGGAGGACCTGTGACGCCTCGCCCACCCCGTCTCACCGCGCTCGGTACGGCGGCGACCCTGCTCGTCGGCGGTCTGCTGACCGCCGTGCCGCCCGCCCAGGCAGCCGACAGCCCCCGCGCCCTCGCCCCGGCGAAGGCCGCGGACGCCCGGCCGGCCCCCGCCGTCACACCGACCCCGCGATCCGTGGAGCGCCGGGCCGACCGGGTCGCGATCAGTCCGACCGTCACCCTGGTGACGGGCGCGACCTCCGACGCGTCCGCCGTCGAGGTCGTGGAGAGCGCACTGCGCCGGGCCGGTGCCCAGCGCGTCGTACACGCCGACGGGCCCGCCCGGAGCGGTCTCACCGTTCACGTCGGCGCCCCGGCGGCACTCGCCGCGCAACGGATCGACGGCCCGTCCGCGCTGCCCGCCGACGGCTATGTGCTCGGCATCGGCGCCGGCCGCATCGTCCTCGCGGGCAAGGACACCAGGGGCACCTACTACGCCGCCCAGACACTGCGTCAGATCCTGCCGGACGAGAAGCGTCCGGGGGCCAAGGTCGCCGGAATCGCGGTGCGCGACTGGCCCGGCACCGCGCTGCGCGGAGTCATCGAGGGCTTCTACGGCACCCCGTGGTCGCACGAGGCCCGGCTCGACCAGCTCGACTACTACGGCGAGCACAAGATGAACATCTACGTGTACTCGCCGAAGGACGACGCGTACCTCCGCGCGAAGTGGCGCGACGCCTACCCGGCCGACCGGCTGGCCCGGATCGAGGAGCTCGTGGACCGGGCCGCCCGGCGGCATGTGGAGTTCACGTACGCCCTCTCGCCCGGCCTCTCCGTCTGCTACAGCTCGGACGCCGACGCCAAGGCGCTGATCGACAAGTTCCGGACCGTCTGGGACATCGGCGTCCGCACCTTCGCCGTACCGCTCGACGACATCAGCTACACCGACTGGAACTGCGCCGAGGACAAGGCGAAGTGGGGCACCGGCGGCGGTGCGGCGGGCGCGGCGCAGGCGCATCTGCTCAACCGGGTCAACAAGGAGTTCATCGCCACCCACCCAGGGGCCCAGCCGCTCCAGATGGTCCCGACCGAGTACTACAACGTCTCCGCCTCGCCGTACAAGAAGGCGCTGTCCGAGCAGCTCGACCCCGATGTCCTGGTCGAGTGGACGGGCGTCGGTGTCGTCGCGCCGACCATGACCGTCGCACAGGCGCAGTCCGCCCGCACGGTCTTCGGCCACCCGATCCTGACCTGGGACAACTACCCGGTCAACGACTACGCGACGAACCGGCTGCTGCTCGGCCCGTTCAGCGGGCGCGAGAAGGGCCTGCCCGGCAGGCTGGCCGGGATCACGGCGAACCCGATGATCCAGCCGTACGCCTCGAAGATCGCGCTGTACACCGTCGCCGACTACGCGTGGAACGACGCCGCGTACGACCCGCGTGCCTCCTGGGGCAGGGGGATCGAGGAGTACGCGGGCGGCGACCCGCGCACCCGGAAGGCGCTGCGGGCCTTCGCCGACGTGAACTACAGCTCGGCCCTCAACGGGGAGCAGGCACCCGAACTGGCGGCGGAGTTCGCCCGCTACCGGCAGTCCGGTGACGCCGCCCGGCTCGACCTCGTGCTCGGCGCGCTCGCCTCGGCCCCCGAGCGGCTGCGCGCCGGCCTCCCGGACCGCGGCTTCGTCGCCGACGCCGGACCCTGGCTGGACGCCACCGCGGCCTGGGCCACCGCCGCCCGCACCGCCCTGCGCATGGTCGAGGCGGCCCGCGCCGGAAAGGGGGCGCAGGCCTGGGAACTGCGGCAGCAACTGCCCGCACAGGTCGCCGGAGCGAGGTCCTTCACCTACACCGGGCTCGACGGGCGCAAGGTGCCGGTCCTCGTCGGCGACGGCGTCCTGGACCGGTTCGTCGACGAGGCGAACGCCGAGCACGACCGCATCCTCGGCGTGAGCGGCAGGCCCTCGGCCTCGACAAACCTGGGCACGTACCAGAGCAACACCGTCGACCGGATGCTGGACGGCGACGACTCCACCTACTTCTGGAGCGACGGGGCGCCCGCCGCGGGCGACCGGGTCACCGTGGACCTCGGCCGGGTCCGGGACATCGGCTCCGTCACCCTCGCGATGGCCAAGCCCGGCAGCACCGCCGACTACCTCCACCAGGGAGTGCTGGAGTACTCGGCCGACGGGCGGGACTGGCAACAGCTCACCGCCTTCTTCGGGACGCCGGACGTCACCGCGACCGCGCCCACCGGAACGAAGGCGCGCTACGTGCGGGCACGGGCGACCGCAGGCCAGGAGAACTGGCTCGTCGTACGGGAGTTCGGCGTCCCGGTGGACGACGGCGCGGTGACCGGCGGGCCGCCCGCCGAGGCGGGATCCTCGCCGCGGGCGGCGTTCGACGGGGACCCGGGCACCGTCTACCGGGCGGCCCGTGCCCCCGAGGCCGGGGAGACGCTGGAGCTGGGGCTCCCCGCCGCCCGTGCCGTGCCCTCCGTCACCGTCCTGCAGCCGACCGGATCGCAGGCCCGCGCCGACATCCAGCTGCGGGGGGCCGACGGAACGTGGCGGACCGTCGGCACGCTCGACGGCCCGTACACCCGGGTGGACACGGCGGGCCGCACCGCCGAGGGGGTGCGGCTCGTATGGCACACCGGATCGGCGGCGCCACGGATCGCCGAGGTCGTGGTGGCCGGCCAGGACTGAGCCCCGCACCCGGAACCGTCCCGCGCCCGGCCCGCCCGAAACTCCTTCGGGCGGGCCGGGCGCACCCGTGTCCGGGGCCGGCCGGAAGTGCACTCGGAGGGGTGTTCCCACAGAGGCAAGCGACCGCTTAGTATGCGCCGGAGCAGTGGTAATGCCGACAGTGTTGTGGAGGCCCCTCATGCAGGCATGGAGAGTGCACCGGAACGGCGAGCCGAGCGAGGTGATGCGACTGGAGGAGACGGACCGGCCCACGCCCGGCGACGGCCAGGTGCTCATCGAGGTGCTCGCGGCGAACACCAACTTCCCCGACGCGCTGCTCTGCCGCGGCCAGTACCAGGTGCGCCCGCCGCTGCCCTTCACCCCCGGTGTGGAGGTCTGCGGCAGGGCGCCGGACGGGCGCCGGGTGCTCGCCACCCCCGCGCTGCCGAACGGCGGGTTCGCCGAGTACGTCGTCGCGGACGAGGCGGCCCTGCTGCCCGCGCCCGAGACCCTGGACGACGCCGAGGCCGCCGCTCTGCACATCGGCTACCAGACCGGCTGGTTCGGCCTGCACCGCAGGGCGAACCTCCGGGCGGGCGAGACCCTCCTCGTCCACGCGGCGGCCGGCGGCGTCGGCAGCGCGGCCGTCCAGCTCGGCAAGGCCGCGGGCGCCACCGTCATCGGTGTCGTCGGCGGCCCCGAGAAGGCGAAGACCGCAGCGGACCTCGGCTGCGACCTGGTCGTCGACCGGCACACCCAGGACATCGTCGCCGCAGTCAAGGAGGCCACCGGCGGACGCGGCGCCGACGTGGTGTACGACCCGGTCGGCGGCGACGCGTACGCCAAGTCCGTCAAGTGCATCGCCTTCGAGGGCCGGGTGGTGGTCGTCGGCTTCGCGAGCGGCACCGTTCCCGCCCCGGCGCTGAACCATGCCCTGGTCAAGAACTACTCGGTCCTCGGCCTCCACTGGGGCCTGTACAACACCAAGGACCCGGCCGCGGTTCGCGCCTGCCACGACGAGCTGACCCGGCTCGCCGCACAGGGCGCCGTCAAGCCGCTGATCAGCGAGCGGGTCAGTCTGGCCGGGGCCGCCGCGGCCGTCCAGCGCGTCGCCGACGGCACCAGCACCGGCCGGATCGTCGTCCTCCCGGCGGGAGCCGCCCGATGACCGCCACCGACGCGGCCGGACTCCGCCGCCGCACCCAGGACCTGCTCGCCGCGCACCCGCCGGCCACCACCGACCGCGCCGACTTCCTCCAGGCCCGCTTCGACGCCGGACTCGCCTGGGTGCACTACCCGGTGGGCCTCGGCGGCCTCGACGCGCCCCGCTCCCTGCAGTGCGTGGTGGACGCCGAACTCGCCGCCGCGGACGCCCCCGACAACAACCCGCGCCGGATCGGCATCGGCCTCGGCATGGCCGCCCCCACCGTCCTCGGCTACGGCACCGAGGAGCAGAAGCAGCGCTTCCTGCGCCCGCTGTGGACCGGCGAGGAGGTCTGGTGCCAGCTCTTCAGCGAGCCGGGCGCGGGCTCCGACCTCGCGGCACTCGCCACCCGCGCCGTGCGCGACGGCGAGGACTGGGTGGTCGACGGGCAGAAGGTCTGGACGTCCGGCGCCCACGCGGCCCGCTGGGCGATCCTCATCGCCCGTACCGATCCGGACCTGCCCAAGCACCGCGGCATCAGCTACTTCATCTGCGACATGACCGACCCCGGCGTCGAGGTCAGACCGCTGCGCCAGATCACCGGCGAGGCCGAGTTCAACGAGGTCTTCCTGACCGGCGTGCGCATCCCGGACAGCAGGCGTCTCGGCCCCGTCGGAGAGGGCTGGAAGGTCGCGCAGACCACGCTGATGAACGAGCGGGTCTCCATCGGCGGCGGCTCCGTCCCGCGCGAGGGAGGCATGATCGGCACGGTCGCCCGCACCTGGCGCGAACGCCCCGAACTGCGCACCCACGACCTCCACCAGCGTCTGCTGACCCTCTGGGTCGAGGCCGAGGTGGCCAGGCTCACCGGCCTCCGGCTGCGTCAGCAGCTCGTCGCCGGACAGCCCGGCCCCGAGGGCTCCGGCATGAAGCTCGCCTTCGCCCGGCTCAACCAGGAGATCAGCGGACTGGAGGTCGAACTCCTCGGCGACGAAGGGCTGCTGTACGGCGACTGGACCATGTGCCGGCCGGAACTGGTCGACTTCACCGGACGTGACGCCGGCTACCGCTACCTCCGCTCCAAGGGCAACTCCATCGAGGGGGGCACCAGCGAGGTGCTGCTCAACATCGTCGCCGAGCGCGTTCTCGGCCTGCCCGCCGAGCCGCGCAACGACAAGGACGTCCCCTGGAAGGACCTGGCCCGATGACCGCGACACCGACCGAAGAGCCCCAGGCACCCGACCTGCTGTACTCGGAGACGGAGGACGACCTGCGGGCGGCGGTGCGCGCCCTGCTCGCCGACCGGTGCGACGCGCCGACGCTGCTCGCCCGCAGCGAGTCCGGCGCACCGTACGATCCACGGCTCTGGAAGGGGCTTGCCGCCGACATCGGCATCGCCGGGCTGCTGGTGCCGGAGCGGCTGGGAGGCCAGGGCGCGACCCACCGCGAGGCCGCGGTGGTCCTGGAGGAACTCGGCCGCAGCGTCGCCCCCGTGCCGTATCTGACCAGCGCGGTCGTGGCCACCGAGACGCTCCTCGCACTGGACGCGCAGGACGGACCCGCCGCCGCGCTCCTGGGCGATCTCGCCGCGGGCCACAGGGTCGCGGTGCTCGCCGTGCCGTTCTCCGCCGCGCGGCCCGGTGCCGCGCGACCGGTCGGCGTGGTGGGCGATGCGCTGGAGGGCACGGTGAGCGGCGTCGCCGACGCGCCCGCCGCCGATGTGCTGCTGGTGCCCACGACCGACGGCCTGTACGCGGTGGAGACCGGCGCCGGGGGAGTGGCGATCGAGCCGCTCGTACCGCTCGATCTCACCCGCCCGCTCGCCACCGTGACCTTCGCCTCGGCGTCCGGAACCCGCCTGGCCGACGGCGCGTCCGCGGTGCGGGCCGTGGGCCGGGGGCTGCTGGCGGGCGCCGGGTTGCTCGCCTCCGAACAGCTCGGACTCGCCGAGTGGTGCCTGACCGAAACCGTCCGGCACACCCGCGAACGGCACCAGTTCAACCGGCCCGTCGGCTCGTTCCAGGCCCTCAAGCACCGCATGGCGCAGCTCTGGCTGGAGATCGTGTCGGCCCGCGCCGCCGCGCGGAACGCCGCGGACGCCCTCGCGACCGCGAGCCCCGACGCGCCTTTGGCGGTGGCCGTCGCGCAGGCGTACTGCTCGAAGGTCGCCGTGCACGCCGCGGAGGAGTGCGTCCAGCTGCACGGCGGCATCGGCATGACCTGGGAGCACCCGGCGCACCTGTACCTCAAGCGCGCCAAGGCCGACTCGATCGCGTACGGCACCGCCGGACAGCACCACGGGACCGTCGCCGAACTCATGGAGCTTCCCGCGCCGTAACGGGCGGAGAGGAACGTCCTGCGGAAACAGGGGACTTGGGGCGGAGGTACGTGAAGACGCGCCTCCGCCCCTCCGTTCTCCCGTCCGGCGAGGTACCGGGCACCCCTTTGTCTGCTGTTTAATTGCGATCTGTTCGCAATAACATGTGATCTTCAACAAGGGGTGCAGAGTATGACGGCCCGATCGATACGGGGAGCGGGCGCCGCGGCGGTGGCGACCGTGCTGCTGTCGACCGCGACGGCCTGTTCGCAACCGGGAGGCCCGGACGGCGGCGGCTCCGGATCGGGTGCGCGGGACTCGGCGGTGGTCGGCATCGCCTACGAGCCCGAGAGCCTCAGCCCGCTGCTCGGCTACGGCAAGGACGGCAATTCCAAGATCTTCGACGGGCTGCTCGCGCTCGACGACGGCATGAAGCTGCGACCCGCCCTCGCTACCGCCCTGCCCGAGGTGAGCGACGACGGGCTGACGTACACGTACCGGCTCCGCAAGGGCGTGAAGTTCAGCGACGGCAAGCCGTTCGGCGCGAAGGACGTGGTCTTCACCTACCGGACCATCCTCGACGAGAAGACCAACAACGCGTCCCGCACCGAACTCGACGCGGTGAAGAGCGTCGAGGCGGCCGGTGAGGACACCGTCGTCTTCACACTCGAATACCCCTACGCGCCCTTCGCCCAGCGCACCGTCCTGCCCATCGCCCCCGAACACGTCGCGGGCAGGCAGGACGTCGACACCGGTGCCTTCACCACCCACCCCATCGGCACCGGACCGTATCTGCTCACCAAGTGGTCCAAGGGCGAGAAGATCACTTTTGAAGCCAACCCCGGCTACTGGGGCGGCGCGCCGAAGGTGAAGAAGTTCACCATGGCGATCATCAAGGACGACGACGTACGCGCCACCCGGCTGCGCTCCGGCGAACTCGACGGCGCGATCCTGCCGCCCAACCTGGCCAGGGGCTTCGACCGTGACAGCGGCACCCGGACGTACGCCGCCACGACGTACGACTACCGCACCGTGACCCTGCCCACCCACAACAGGGTCACGGGCGACATCGCCGTCCGGCGCGCCCTCGATGTCGCCGTCGACCGGAAGGCCATGGTCGACTCCCTCCTCAACGGCGAGGGCAGGCCCGCCTACGGTCCCGTCCCCACCGACAGCGAATGGTTCACCAAGGGCACCGAACGCCCCCACGACCTCGCCGCCGCGAAGAAGATCCTCGACGACGCCGGATGGAAGCCCGGCAAGGACGGCATCCGCACCAGGGACGGCGTACGCGCCGCCTTCCCGCTCTGGTACCTCACCGGTGACAAGCTGCGCCAGGACCACGCGCTCGCCTACGCCTCCGACGCCAGGAAGGCCGGCATCGACATCACCACCGAGGCCGGGACCTGGGAGGTCATCGAGCCCCGGATGAAGCAGGACGCGGTCCTCGCGGGGGGCGGATCGCCCGCCGACCCCGACTTCGACCAGTACACGCTGCTGAAGTCCTCGCTCGCGGGCGACGGCTTCAACAACATGGCCCGGTACGACAACAAGACCGTGGACCGGGCCCTCGAATCGGGCCGCAGGAGCGGTGACGGCGCCGAACGCAAGGCCGCCTACGACACCGTCCAGCGCGAACTGGTGAAGAACCCCGGCTACACCTTCCTCACCCACATCGACCACCTCTACGTCGTGAAGGACCGCTTCGGCCCCCTCACCACCCAGGTCGAACCGCACGACCACGGACTGGCATCCGGCCCGTGGTGGAACGTCGAGGACTGGACGCCGAAGAAGTGAACCACCGCCTCCCCTGGGGGCCGATGGGCAGGATGGCGGGACGGCGGGCCCTGCTCGCCGTCCCCGTCCTGGCCGCCGTGACGTTCGGCGTCTTCGCCGTCGCCGCCGCCTCCCCCTTCGACCCGGTCAAGGCGTACGCGGGTACCGCCGGCCTCACCGCGTCGCAGGAGAACCTCGACCAGTTGCGGGCCAACCTCGGCGTCGACCAGCCGCTCGTCAGCCGCTGGTGGAACTGGCTGACCTCCGCGCTCGGCGGCGACCTCGGCGACTCCGCCGTGCTGCGCCAGCCGGTCGCCGACGTCATCGGCGAACGCCTGGGCTGGTCCGTACTGCTCGCCACGGCCGCCTTCGCCGTCGCCGTGGTCCTCGGCACGGGCCTCGGCGTGCTGGCCGCCCGCAGGCCCGGCCGCCTGCTCGACCGGTGCGTCAGCGCCGCCGCGTACACCCTCGAAGCCGCCCCGGCCTTCTGGCTCGGACTGCTCGCCATCTGGTTCTTCTCCGTGGAACTCGGCGTGCTCCCGGCCGGCGGCCTCACCGACGCGGCCAGCGACACCGTCACCCCCGGGCAGGTCGCCACCCATCTGGTGCTCCCCGCGGCCGTGCTCGGGATCTCCCAGCTGCCGTGGTTCTTCCTCTACGTGCGCCAGGGCGTCGCGGACGCGCTCGGCGAGGACCCGGTGCGCGGCGCCCGCGCCCGCGGGCTGCGCGAACGCACCGTACTGCTCGGCCACGCACTGCGCTCCGGAATGCTGCCGATGCTCACCCTCATCGGCTCCCGCGTCCCCGAACTCATCACCGGTGCCCTGCTCGTCGAGACGGTCTTCAGCTGGCCCGGCATCGCCGCCGCCACCGTGCAGGCCGCCACCTCCGTCGACTTCCCGCTGCTCGCCGCGCTCACGGTGCTCGCCACCGCGGCCGTCGTGCTCGGCAACCTCCTCTCCGACCTGCTGTACGCGATCGCCGACCCGAGGGTGGGCTTCGATGGCTGACACCACCCCCGGCCCCGCCCGCCGGACCACCCGCCGCATCCGGGTGGCCGCCTCCGCCGGGATCGTCGGCGCGGTCCTGCTCGCGGTCCTCCTGGTGCCGCCGCTGGTCCAGCTCGACCAACAGGCCGTCGACCTCGCCGCCAGGCTCCGGCCACCGTCCTGGGAGTACCCCTTCGGCACCGACGACGTCGGGCGCGACCTGCTGCTGCGCTGCGTCTACGGGCTCCGGGTCTCGCTGCTCGTCGGTGTCGTCGCGGGGCTCACCGCGACCGTCATCGGGACCGCGGTCGGCGCACTGGCCGCGGCGTTCGGCGGCTGGACCGACCGCCTCGTCATGCGGCTCGTGGACACCTTCTCGTCCGTGCCGCATCTGCTGCTGGGCATCTTCGTCGTCGCGATGTTCCGGCCCGGCATCGGCCCGGTGATCGTGTCCGTCGCCCTCACCCACTGGATCTCGACCGCCAGGATCGTCCGCGCCGAGGTGCTGTCGCTGCGCTCCCGCCCGTTCGTCGACGCGGCGATCTCCGGCGGCGCCTCGCGCGGCCGGGTCGTCGTCCGGCACCTGCTGCCCGCCGTGCTCCCGCAGGCCGGCCTCGCCGCGGTGCTCATGGTGCCGCACGCCATGTGGCACGAGTCGGCGCTCTCCTTCCTGGGGCTCGGACTGCCCACCCACCAGGCGAGCCTGGGCAATCTCGTGCAGACGGCCCGCGGTTCGCTGCTCGCGGGGGACTGGTGGCCGACGCTCTTCCCCGGCCTGTTCCTGATCGTCCCGACCCTCGCGCTGGCGGGCCTCGCCGGAGCCTGGCGGGAACGGATCGACCCGCGCCGCCGATCGGAGCTGATGCTGTGACGACCACCCCCGGCCCGAAGACGCCGGTGCTCTCCGTCCGTGGACTCTCCGTACGCTTCCGGATGCGCGGCGGGCGGCACGTCGCCGCAGTCGACGACGCACGCTTCGACCTCGCGGCGGGGGAGTGCCTCGCCCTGGTCGGCGAGAGCGGCTGCGGCAAGTCCGTGCTGGCCTCCGCACTGCTGGGGCTGCTCCCCGGCAACGCGCGGACCTCGGGCTCGGCGCTGCTCGGCGACGGCACCGAACTCCTCACCGCCGACGAACGGACCCTCGCCCGCACGGTCCGGGGCCGCCGCATCGGACTCGTCCCGCAGAGCCCCGCCGCCCACCTCACCCCGGTCCGCACCGTGCGCGCCCAGATCGAGGAGACCCTGCGCGAACTGACCGGCACCCGCGGGCCCGGCCTGCGCCCGGCCGCCGAACGGGCCGCCGCCCGCGCCTCGTTCCCGACCGGGCACCTCGACCGGTATCCGCACGAACTCTCCGGTGGCCTCGCCCAGCGGGCCGCGACCGCGCTCGCCCTGATCGGCGACGCACCCCTGCTCCTCGCCGACGAACCCACCACCGGACTCGACCGCGACCTCGTCGAGCGGACCGTCGACGAACTGCGCCGCCACACCGACGGGGACCGGGCGCTCCTGCTCATCACCCACGACCTCGCGGCGGCCGAGCGGATCGCCGACCGGGTCGCCGTGATGTACGCGGGCCGCATCGTCGAACTCGCCGGAGCCGACCGGTTCTTCGGCACCCCGGGACCGCGCCACCCGTACGCGCGCGGCCTCCTGGACGCCCTGCCGGAGCGCGCCTTCACACCGATTCCCGGCATGCCGCCGGAGCTCGGGGCGCTTCCCGAGGGATGCGCGTTCGCCGCCCGCTGCGGCCGTGCCGACGAACGGTGCGCCGTACTGCCCCCGTTCGACGGCGCTCTCGCCTGCCACCACGGGGTGCGGGCGGACGGAGAGGAGCCGGTCCGTGCTTGAACTCACCCGCATCACCGCCGGATACGACCCCGGCGACCCCGTCGTCCGCGAGGCGTCGCTGAGCCTCGCGCCGGGGGAGTCGGTCGGACTGCTGGGCCCGAGCGGCTGCGGCAAGTCCACCCTGGCGAAGGTCGCCGCGCTGCTGCACCGCCCGTACGCGGGCACGGTCGTGCTCGACGGCGAACCGGTACGCGGCTGGCGGCACGCCGCCCCGCGGGCACAGCGCACCGCCGTCGGTGTCGTCTTCCAGCAGCCCCGGCTCGCCGCCGACCCCCGGCTCACCCTGCGCGAGATCGTCGCCCAGCCGCTGCGGGCCACCGGTCGCCGCGCACAGGTGCCGGACCGGGTGGGCGAACTGGCGCCCGCCGTCGGTCTCACGCCCGACCTGCTCGGCCGCCGCCCGCACGAGGTGAGCGACGGGCAGTTGCAGCGCGCCTGCCTGGCGAGGGCGCTGGTGCTGCGGCCGCGCTGGCTGATCTGCGACGAGATGACCGCGATGCTCGACGCGTCGACGACCGCCGCGCTGGTGGCGGTCGTCGAGTCCTACCGGAGGGAGTCCGGGGCCGGGCTGCTGGCCGTCGGCCACGACCGGGTGCTGCTGGAGCGCTGGTGCGACCGCACGGTCGGCTGGTGGGAATGCTCCGGGCCGGGCGCCCCGCAGGAGTCCGTGAGCCCCACCGGGTGACCCCGCGCCCCGGGACACGGCCCGCCCGGTGAATGCCTTCCGGTCCCCGGCCCCACCGGCCCGGCCCTGTCCGGCTACGCGTCCCGCCCCGGGGCGCCCGGTTCGGAGAACCTGTCGATCAGCAGCGGCAGATAGGTGACGGCCAGGTGCTCCGGAGCCAGGGCGCCGGGTTCGACGAGGTTCTGGGTGAGTGACCCCTCGTGGTCGACGGAATCCCCCGCAGATCCCGCACAACCACTCCCCGCGCTTCGTCCCGGCCCCCGACCCGGCCATCGGCCTCGGCGTACGCCACCTGCTCACCGCCGCGACGCCCTGGCTCGCCCCCGCCACCCGCCCGTGCCCCGAGCCCCCCGGGGCAGAACAGGAGAAGGACCCGTGCCCGAAGCCCCGGAACTGATCCTCACCGGCGGCCCGGTCCTCACCATGGACCCGGCGGCTCCCCAGGCCGAGGCCCTCGCCGTCCGCGGCGGCACCACCGCCGCCCTCGGCACCGCCGGGGACGTGCTGAGCCTGCGCGGCCCCCGCACCGAGGTCGTGGACCTGGGCGGGCAGGCACTGCTGCCCGGCCTCGTCGAGGCCCACGGACATCCCGCCATGATGGGGCTCACCGTCGCCCCGCCCGCCGCCGCGTTCACCGCCCAGGGCTTTCCGCTCGCCTGCCACGTGCACGGGGACGTCACCGTCGAGGCGGTGCTGCGCACGTACGAGAAGGCGGCGGGCGACGACCCCGGGAGGCTGCGGGCGCTCCGGCCGCGCCTGGAGCACTGCGGCGCCGTCACCGCCCTGACCCGCCGGGCCCACCCCAGCGGCCGGGTGCACGGCCCGGCCGAACGCCTCACCCTCGACGAGGCGCTGCGCGCCGTCACCGTCAACCCTGCCTGGCAGCTCCGTCTGGAGCACGAGATCGGCATGCTCCGCCCCGGCATGCGCGCCGACCTCGTGACCTTGCCCACGGACCCGCGCCGGGTGAGCCCGGACGCCTTCCGCGACGAGGTCCGCGTCACCGCCACCTACCTCGGCGGTCGCCCGACCCACGCCTCGAAAGAGCCACTTCCCTGACCGGCTCCGCGGCCGGGCAGGAGCCGTGCGGCGGCTGCCGGTCGGCACCGGCACCGGACAGCACGGCCCACCCCGGTCACCGCGAACCCGTGCAGCCGCTGATCGACATCAGGACGGACGGGGCCGCGGCCTGCCTCGAACTCGACCGGCAGCTTTGGCGCCACCGGTCGACGCCGACCTCGTACCACCACGGCCGACGCCTTGTTCGTCCCGCTCGTCGGCAACAGCCGGAGCGACGGCTTCGACCGGCTCGGTGCGGGCCCCTTCCCCGTGGCCGAGCGGGACAAACTGCGCACACTTGTCGCCACGGCCCACCGGGGCGGCCGACGCGTCCGTTTCCGGGCCACTCCCGATGCACCGGGACCGGAGCGGGAGGCGGTCCGGACGGAGCTGCCGGCCGCCGGGGCCGAGCACCTCAACACCGATGATCCGACCGGCCCGGAGCGTTTCCTGCGCACCCACGACGGAGGCGGCCGGACCGGGGTGGCCCGCACCGGCGGCACACCGGACGCGCCGCCCCGAGCGTGACGGTCAGTCAACACCCGGATGGCGGACACGCCGGTGGTCCGGACGGCTCCTCCGCTGCGCCACACTGGCGGCCAAATGCCGCATTCCGGCGCGGCGGAGGAGGTTGGCCATGGCCATTTCGATCTCACTGGTGCTGCTACTGCTGATCCTCGCGGTGATCTTTCTCCGCAACGGCGGGCTGAAGATCTCGCACGCACTGGTCTGCGCCCTGCTCGGGTTCTTCCTCGCGAGTACGAGCATGGCGCCGGCCATCCAGGACAGTCTGGCGGCCACGGCCGACGTCGTCAGCAGCCTCAAGCCCTGAGCGCCCCGGACCCCGGGGCCGCCCTCCTGTGACGGGGCCGGGCCGTGCCGTCCGCGCACGGCCCGGCCCCTTTTCGCCGCCCCCGGCGCCCCGCGGGGTCACCCGGAGGGCGTCGTCATCCGCGCCAGGGCCACACCGCCGACGATCAGCGCGACCGCCGCCGTCCGCCCCGGGCTCACCGGATCGTGGTGGACGAGGACTCCCAGAGCGATGGCCCCGATCGCCCCGATGCCGGTGAACACCGCGTACGCCGTGCCCACGGGCAGCCCCTCCATGGACCGGGCGAGCAGATACACCGCGCCGATCATGAGCAGGGCGCACACCAGCGTCGGCAGCGGCCGGGTGAAGCCCTGCGTCGGCTTGATGCTCTGGGACCAGGCGACCTCGACCAGTCCGGCGAGGACCAGCAGCAGCCAGCTCATCGAAGACCGCCGCCCAGCTCGCGGGCGACTGCCAGGGCGGCCGTGCGCGACTCGTCGTGCTGGGCGCGGCGCGCGGCGAGCGCGGGATCGATCCGGGAGTTCGCGAGTTCGGTCGCCAGGAAGACCGGGTCGTCGATCGCGAAGTGCCCCGAGAGGAAGTCCCGCAGATAGCGCTCCTGGTGGTCGTACGGTTCGCGCGGGGTGCCCGGCCCGTAGGCCCCGCCCCGGGCGGAGGCGATCACGAAGCGGCGCCCCGCCAGCGACATCCCGGGAAACGTCACCTGGTCGATCCATGCCTTCAGGGAGGCGGGGACGGAGAAGTTGTACATCGGCGTCGAGATCAGCACGACGTCGGCGGCGACCAGCTCGGCCAGCAGCGGTCGCAGGACCTCCCAGGCCCGCGCCTGGCCCGGGGTGTGCACCGCCTCCTCGTACCGGCCGATGTCGGTGATGCCGTGCCGCAGGACGTGGTCGCAGAGCTCGGTCCAGGCCTCGTCGATCTGCGGCACCGGGTCGGTGCGCAGATCGCGGAGCACGTACGTGCCGTCGGGGTGCGCGGCCCGCCAGGCGGTGGCGAAGGCGTCGCCCAGCTCGCGACTGTGGGAGTCGCGCCGGGCGCTGGCGGCGATGTGCAGCAGTACGGACATGGGTGCCCCCTCGGAAACAGTAAGTGGACAGCGTGTCCACTTATCTCGACCAGGGTAACCGGACAGCGTGTCCGCTTATTCCTGTACGGTGGACCCATGGAACGCGCGGACGCGGCGAGGAACCGGGCCAAGGTGCTCGCCGCGGCGAACCGGCTCTTCGCCGCGGGGGATCCCCGCAGGGTGACGATGGACGCCATCGCCCGGGAGGCCGGCGTGGGCCGGGGCACGCTCTACCGCCGCTACCCCGACATCCCGTCCATCGCCACGGCGCTCCTCGACGAACACGAACGCTCGCTCCAGGAGAAGCTGCTGCGGGGGGACCCCCCGCTGGGACCGGGGGCCCCGCCCCCGCAGCGGCTGACCGCTTTCTACGCCGCGATGACCGACCTGCTGGAGCAGCACATCCATCTCACCCTGGGCGCCGAGTCCGGCTCCGCGCGGTTCGCCACCGGGGCGTACGGCTTCTGGCGCGCGCATGTCCGCATGCTCGTCGAGGAGGCGGGCGTGCCGGGACCCGACGCCCTCGGCGACATCCTGCTGGCCCCCCTGGCGCCCGAGGTCTTCGCGTACCAGCGGAGCCGGGGCCGCGGCGTCGAGGAGATCAAGTCGGCCCTGCGCACGCTCGCGGAGAGGACGCTCGCTGCGGGATGAGGGGACACCGGGCGGCGGCCGGCCGGAGCGTGCCTCAGTTCGTCCTCGCCCATGCGTAGCGGTGTTCGGGACGGCCCGTGTCGCCGTACTTGAGGCTGAGACTGATGCGGCCCGCGCCCTCCAGGTACTTGAGGTACCGCTGCGCGGTGGAGCGGCTGAGGCCGGCCCGCGTGGCGACCTCGTGCGCGGAGAGCGGTCCCTCGGCGGCCGACAGGACATGACGGATGACATCCGCGGTGGGTGCGGAGTGTCCCTTGGGCAGCCCGGCCGCGGGGCCGGACTCCGCGGTGCGCAGGGCACCGAAGATCTGGTCGACCTGCTCCTGCCCGGCCTCGCCCCGGCCGCCGCCCACTCCTTCGAGGGTCCGGCGCAGGGCCGCGTAACTCTCCAGCTTGGACCGCAGACCGCTGAAGCTGAACGGCTTGACCAGGTACTGGAGTGCTCCGTACCGCATGGCGGTCTGGACGGTCGCCACATCGCGGGCCGCGGTCACCATGATCACATCGGCCGGGTGGCCGAGCTGGCGCAGCCGCCGGACCAGCGTCAGTCCCGTCTCGTCCGGCAGGTAGTGGTCGAGCAGCACGAGGTCGACATGGTCGTGCTCCAGGAAGGCCAGTGCCTGAGCGGCGGTGTGCGCACGGGAGATGACCCGGAAGCCGGGGACCCTGGCCACGTACGCGGCATTGATCTCGGCAACCCGGAAGTCGTCGTCCACCACCAGGACATCGATCATCGCGACTCTCCCACTTCTGTCAGCGGCCGGACGGTGAGCGCCTCGGGCAGGACGACGGTGAACACCGCGCCGCCGCCGGCCCGAGCCGTGACGCGGGCCGCGCCGCCGTAGCGCTCGGCCAGCCGGCGGACCAGCGCCAGACCCAGGCCGCGTCCGCGGTGCGCGGGGGACTCCTTGGTGGACCAGCCCTCGGTGAAGATCTGCTCACGCATCCCGGGGGGCACGCCCGGACCGTTGTCGCTGACCCGCAGCACCGCCGTGCTGCCCTCGGCGAGCAGCTCGACCTCGACGAGCGTGGCGACGTCCAGCGCGTTGTCGATCAGGTTGCCGAGGACGGTCACCAGGTCCCGCGGGTCCACCACCACGTCCGGGAGCCGGGTGTTCGGCGAGATGCGCAGGGAGGCGCCCCGCTCCGCCGCGATGGCCGACTTGCCCACCAACAAGGCAGACAGCAAAGGGTCGTTGACGCGCTCCGCCACCTGTTCCGCCGAAGCCCGGTGGCCGCTGGCCACCTCCTCGACGAACTCCACCGCGGCATCGTGCCTGCCGAGCTCCAGCAGCCCCAGCAGGGTGTGCAGCCGGTTGGCGTGCTCGTGGTCCTGGGCGCGCAGCGCGTCCAGCAGACCATGGGTGGAGTCCAGTTCGCGGCCGAGCAGCTCCAGCTCGGTGCGGTCGCGCAAGGTGACCACGGCCCCGCCGTCCCCGGTGGGCATGCGGTTGGCGATCAGCACCCGGCCCCGGCAGACGGTGAGCAGGTTCGCGCCGTCGACCCGTCCCGTCAGCACCTCCGCCGTACGGCCCGGCGGCAGCACCTCGCCCAGGGCGCGCCCCACCGCGTCCTGGTCCAGCTCCAGCAGCCGCTGCGCCTCGTCGTTGAGCAGTCGGATCCGGCCCCGGGCGTCGAGGGCCAGTACCGCCTCGCGAATGCTGTGCAGCATGGCCTCGCGCTCGTCCAGCAACGCGGAGATGTCGGCGAAGGCGAGTCCGTGCGTGCCGCGCTGCAACCGCCGGGACACGACCAGGGCGGCCAGCACGCCCACGGCGAGCGCCGCTCCGGAGTAGAGCAGCAGACCGGGAATGGCCCCCAGCAGCCGGTCGTGGACGCTGTCGTAGGCGATGCCCACCGACACGGCACCCACGATGTTTTGGTGCCGGTCGCGGAGCGGGACCTTCGCACGCGCCGACCGGCCCAGGGTCCCCTCGTCGATCTGCATGATCTCCCGGCCGCCCAGAGCCGTGCTGGGGTCGGTCGAGACATGCTTGCCGATCTGCGTGGTGTCGGTGTGCGACCAGCGCACGCCGCGGGTGTCCATGACGACGATGTACAGCGCCCCGGTGGCCCGCCGGATCCGCTCCGCCTCGGCCTGCACCGGTCCGCCGGGGCTGGGGCCGGTGCTCCTCAGATCGCGTACCAGGCCGGGCTCGGCGGCGGTGGTCTGGGCGATCGACAGGGCCTGGTGCATCGCCTGGTTGTCGAGCTGGTGGCTGAGCGGAGCGAGGAAGAGCCCCGTCACGAGCATGATCACGCCGGTGGTGATGGTCACCTGGGTGAGGAGGACCTGGGCGAAGACACGGCGCGGCCAATGTATGCGCATGTGCTTGCCTTCTGCCTTCCGCCGGCCAGGAACATGATGCTCCGTTTCGTCCTTGTGTGAACGCAACGTAAACGTCGAGGTCGTCGATGACCAGTCCTCGTGGCGCATTCGTTGCCGGAGCGCGAGCAGAACGAGCAGAACCCCGCGTTATGAGCAGAACCATGAGTTGTGGGCGCAAGGGTGCCCGGGTTCCCGGGGCGCCTCTAGCGTCCCGCTCCATGAACAGCGAAACGAGCCCCGCCATCGAGCTGCGGGGGGCGAGCAAAGCGTTCCGGACTCCGTCGGGGGCGCTCCACACCGCCGTACGGGATCTGGACCTCACGATCGGGCGCGGTGAGTTCGTCGCCGTGGTGGGCCCCACCGGATGCGGCAAGTCGACCACGCTGACCCTGGTCAGCGGCCTGGAGGAGCCCACCGAGGGCGAGGTGCTGGTGGCCGGGGAGCCGGTGCGCGGCATCGGCGACAAGGTTGGCTTCGTCTTCCAGCAGGACGCCGTCTTCCCGTGGCGGACCGTACTGTCCAATGTGATGGCGGGTCCCCGCTTCCGGGGTGTGCCCAAGCCCGAGGCGAAGGAGCGGGCCCGGGAGTGGCTCGCCAGGGTCGGTCTCTCCTCCTTCGAGGACCGTTACCCCCACCAGCTGTCCGGCGGCCAGCGCAAGCGCGTCGCCCTCGCGGCCACCTTCGTCAACGACCCCGAGATCCTGCTGATGGACGAGCCCTTCTCCGCGCTCGACGTGCAGACCCGGGCCCTGATGTCGGACGAGCTGCTGGAGCTGTGGGCCGGCACCGGTGCCTCCGTCGTCTTCGTCACCCACGACCTGGAGGAGTCCATCGCGCTGGCCGACAAGGTCGTGGTCATGACCGCGGGACCGGCCACGGTCAAGGAGGTCTTCGAGATCGACCTGCCCCGCCCCCGCAAGGTCGAACAGGTACGGCTGGAACCCCGGTTCGTCGAGATCTACCGGGAAATCTGGTCCTCGCTCGGCGAAGAGGTCCGCATCACCCGCGAGAGGGGTGCCCTCGATGTCGCCTGAAACCATCACCGCGAGCGCCGCAGTGACCAAGACCGACCGGACCCGGGCCAGGGCACGGGCCGCCAGGAACCGCAAGTACCTCGTGGCGGCCAGCCGGGTCGCGGTGCTCCTCGCGGTCGTCGGGCTCTGGGAATGGCTGGCCCGTACGGCGGTCATCGACCCGTTCAACTTCTCCATGCCGTCGAAGATCTGGGACCAGATCCGCACCTGGGTCGTCGACGGAACCGCCCAGGGCTCCCTGTGGGAACAGATCTGGTACACGCTCTACGAAGCGCTGCTCGGCTGGGTCATCGGTGTGGTGGCCGGGGTGCTGCTGGGGATCGCGCTGGGCCGGATCCGGTTCGCCGCCGATGTCCTCGGCCCGTACATCAAGGTGCTCAACGCGCTGCCCCGGATCGTGCTCGCGCCGATCTTCCTCATCTGGTTCGGTCTCGGCCCGGCGTCGAAGGTCGCCTCCGCGGTCGTCCTCGTCTTCTTCCCCGTCTTCTTCAACGCCTTCCAGGGCGCCCGGGAGGTCGACCGCAACCTCGTCGCCAACTCCCGCATCCTGGGTGCCAGCAACCGTCAGGTCACCCTGCAGGTGGTCATTCCCTCCGCCACCTCGTGGATCTTCACCAGCCTGCACGTGAGCTTCGGATTCGCACTCATCGGCGCGATCGTCGGTGAGTACATCGGGGCGACCAAGGGACTCGGGCTGCTGGTCGCCGCCTCCCAGGGCACGTTCAACGCCGCCGGCGTCTACGCCGCGATGGTCATCCTCGCGATCGTCGCGCTGCTGGCCGAGGGCCTGCTGACCTTCCTGGAGAAGCGGCTCTTCCGCTGGAAGCCGGCCGACGCCGAGTCCGCCCGCTGACACCCCGTCGCCTTCCGTACCCCGCCCCATTCCTCGCAAGGACGTGAATCAGATGCGTACATCCACCCGGATCCCGGCCCTCGCCGTCGCAGGCGTACTCGCCCTGACCAGCCTGACCGCCTGTGGCGGCGGTGACTCCACCTCGGCCTCCGGTGACAAGAACGACAAGGTCAAGATCATGGTCGGGGGCCTCGACAAGGTCATCTACCTGCCCGCGATGCTGACCGAGCGGCTCGGCTACTTCGAGGAGGAGGGAGTGTCGGTCCAGCTCCTGACCGAGCCCGCCGGTGTCCAGGCCGAGACGGCACTGGTCTCCGGCGACGTCCAGGGCACGGTGGGCTTCTACGACCACACCCTCGACCTCCAGGTGAAGGGCAAGCAGGTCGAGTCCGTCGTCCAGTTCTCCCACGCCCCGGGCGAGGTCGAGATCGTGTCCAACCAGGCGGCGGACGAGATCAGGTCGGCGAAGGACTTCAAGGGCAAGAAGCTCGGGGTGACCGGCATCGGTTCCTCCACCGACTTCCTCACCAAGTACCTCGCCGTCAACAACGACGTGCAGACCAGTGAGTTCACGCCCGTCGCGGTGGGAGCCGGGCAGACGTTCATCTCCGCCCTCCAGCAGGGTTCCATCCAGGGCGGCATGACCACCGACCCGACGGTCGCCACCATCCTGGACAAGAAGCTCGGCAAGATCCTCATCGACATGCGGACGCCCGAGGGATCCAAGCAGGCACTCGGCGGGCCCTACCCCTCGTCCAGCCTCTACATGCAGACCGAGTGGGTCAACAGCCACAAGGAGACCGTCCAGAAGCTGGCCAACGCCTTCGTCAAGACCCTGAAGTGGATGTCCACGCACAGCGCGGACGAGATCGCCGCGAAGATGCCCGCAGACTACGCCCAGGGCGGCGGCAAGGCCCTCTACGCACAGGCGATCAAGAGCACGCTGCCCATGTTCACCAAGGACGGTGTCATGCCCGCGGACGGACCCGCCACCGTCGAACGGGTCCTCAAGGCCTTCAACCCGAACCTGAAGAACGCCGAGGTGGACCTCGCCAAGACGTACACCACGGAGTTCGTCGAGAAGGCGAACTGACCGCGGGCACCGAAGGCACCCGCGCCCACGGGCGGCGCGGCTCCCGGTGACCGGGCGGCCCGTCCACGAGGACGGGCCGTTCCGCCGGGGCCGCGCCGCCCGATTCTGCCGCCTACTGCTTCCAGTTCGCGGGCTGGCCGGGGTCGAGCGTCCGCCACTGGGCGAGGACCTCGGGGTCCTGGGCGTCGAGCCAGTCGGTCAGCTCGCGGAAGGAGACGCAGCGGACCTCCTTGCGGGGGCAGATCTCGCGCATCGTGTCCTCCACGGCGTCCATGTAGATCCCGCCGTTCCAGTCCTCGAAGTGGTTGCCGATGAACATGGGCGCGCGGCTTCCGTGGAACACCCGGTCGAAGCCCGCCATGTACGAGTCCCGGGCCTCCTTGCGCCATGCCCCGTACTTCGCGGGGTCGCCCCGGGTGTCGCCCTTCGACTGGTTGTAGAGGAAGTTGAAGTCCATGGACAGCACCTGGAAGTCCTTGCCGGGGAACGGCAGCATCTGCAGCGGCAGGTTCCAGATGCCGTTCTTCTTCGACGGCCAGATCTGGAAGTCCCCCGGGGAGCTCGCGTCGTAACGCCAGCCGAAGGGCTTGAGGGCGGGCAGCAGGGTCTTCTGGCCCTCCAGGCAGGGGGCCCGCCCGCCGACGACCTCACGGGTGGGGTCGAACGGCAGCGGATCGAGGTCCGTGAAGCCGGTGTTCGTCTTCCAGTTCTGGACGAAGGAGTAGAACTGGCTGATCTCGCCGGTCCATTCGTCCTTGCTCCAGTCCCCGCCGCCCTTCTTCTCGCAGAAGTGGCCGTTGAAGTGGGACCCGATCTCGTGGCCCTCCCGCCAGGCACCGCCGAGCTGTTCCAGCGTCGTGCGGATGTGCTCGCGCGTCGGGTACGAGATCGCGGCGGCCCCGGCCTCGTGCTGGGGCGGCCGGTAGAGCTTCCGCTTCTCCTGCGGCAGCAGGTAGATGCCGGTGAGGAAGAACGTCATGTGCGCGTTGCTCTCCTTCGCCACGCGGCGGAAGCGCGAGAACATGTGGTCGTCGCCCTCCAGCGCGCCGTCCCAGGAGAACACCACGAACTGGGGCGGCCGTTCGCCCGGTTTCAGGCGCTTCGCCTTCGGCCGGCCGGGCTGCGGTCCGGTGTAGGAGGTGGAGCCGTCACCCAGGATCCTGACCTTGCCGTCCCACTTCTCGTCCGGCTTCTCCTTCGCTTCGCGTACGTCCCGGCTGGTGGGCGTCGGCGCGGCGACGGTGCGCGCGCCCCGTTCCGGGGACCGGTCGTCCGCGGAGCCGTCGGACAGCAACGGCACGAGGGCCGCCGAACCCGCCACCACCACACATGCGGCGACTCCCAGGGCGATGCGGGGGTTGAGACGGTTCCGCTTGCGACGGGACGCGGTTTTCGCTCTGACTCTGGTCACTTCGTCATGGCTTCCGTGTAGGTGTTCCAGACGCGGGCCGGGAAGTCCCGGTTGCCCGCCGAGGCGCCGCCCAGCCCCTTGAGCGGCAGCGGCGCGAGGCTCCGGTTCAGGTCCATGCGGTACACGACGACGGCGGTGGACACGTCCGGGGTGTACCCGATGTGCCAGCGCGCGGTGTCGTCCTCGGTGGTGCCGGTCTTGGCCGCGACCGGACCGACGGTTTCCCCACCGCTCCCGCCGCCGGTCCGGGTGAGCGCCGAGGTCACCTCGTCGGCGACGGAGGAACGGACGGCACGTCTGGCCCGCGGCAGGTCGAGCCGGACGGGCGTGCCGTTGCGCGTGACCCTGCGGACCGAGTACGGGTCCGTGTGCACGCCATGGGCCGCGAACGTGCCGTACGCGCCGGCCATGCGGATGGCGCTGGGCGTCGAGTTGCCCATGGCGAACGCCGGAACGGGCGGGCCGAAGCTCGACGGGAGCAGCCCCGACGCCTCCGCGGTGCCGCGGACCTGCTTGAGGCCCGTGTCCACGCCGAGCTGGAGGAAGGGGGAGTTCACGGACTTGGCCATGGCGTCGTGCAGGCTGATGGGTCCGTAGGAGCGGTCGCCGTCGTTGTGGCCCTTGACCATCTTTCCGCTGCGGTCCCAGTAGGGGCCCTCGGGGGTCTTGACCGGGATGTCGTCGTCGCCGTCGTACACCGTCGAGGGGGCGATGGTGGACCGCGGACCGTTGCGCTCGCGCGCGATTCCGTGCTGGAGGCCGGCGGCGTAGACGAACGGTGTGAACGCCGAGCCCACCGGGACGGTGCTCGCGTTGGACTCGTTGAAGGCCTGGCGCTCGAAGTCGGGCCCGCCGTACACGGCGAGGATGCGGCCGTCCGGGGCGACGGACGCGGCCCCGAACCGGACGTGCCGGTCGGCCTTGCGCCGCTCGGGGTCGAGCGCGGCGCGCGCCTCGCGCACGGCCCGGGTCAGCGCGGCCGTGCGCGGCTTCTCGAACGTCGTGTAGATCTGGTAGCCGCCGAGGTCGAAGCGTGCGTCGGAGATGTGTCCGGCACGTTTGGCGTACGACTCGGCGAGCTGGAGGAGGTAGCCGTTCTGCCCGTTCGTGCCACTGGGTCCGTGCGGCGGTTTCGGCTCGGGGAAGGTGGTGTACTCGGCACGTTCGGACCGGCTCAGCCTGCCGATCTCCACCATCCGGTCCAGGGTCCACTCCCACCGCTCGACGGCCCGCGCGCGGTTGCGGGGGCCCGCGGCCGGGTCGTAGAGCGAGGCCCCCTTGAGCAGGGAGGCGAGGAACGCGCCCTCACTGGCGTTGAGTTGGGTTACTTCCTTGCCGTAGTACGCCTGCGCGGCCCGCTGGAGACCGTAGGTGCCGCGGCCGAACCAGCTGGTGTTCAGGTACCCCTGGAGGATCTCGTCCTTGCTCATGTTGCGGTCCAGCTTGACCGCCAGCAGCATCTCGGTGAACTTCCGCGAGAAGGAGCGGTCCTGCGTCAGATAGACGTTCTTGACGTACTGCTGGGTGATGGTGGACCCGCCCTGGGTGTCCCCGTCGCTGAGCGTGCGCCACAGCGCGCGGGTGAGTCCTTGCGCCGATATGCCGTGGTCGGAGTAGAAGTCCGCGTTCTCCGCCGCGAGTACGGCCCACCGCACATGGTCGGGGATCTTCGACAGGGGCATCTCCTGCCGGCTCACCCAGCCGGTGCGGGCCATGGGGGTGCCGTCGGCCCAGTAGTAGACGGTGTCCTGCTGGGTGGCGAAAGCGTTGAGGTCCTCGGGGATGTCCGTACGCGCGTAGGCGATCCCCACCACGGTCACCAGAGTCGCGACGAACGTCAGTACCGAGCCCAGGGTCAGCCGCCACGAGGGCACCCATCGCCGCCAGCCGTCACGGCCCGCACGCGGATAGTCCGGTCTGCGCAGCCGGCGGCCGCTTGGGCTCCTCGTCTGCTTGCGACGCCCCGTTCCCGGCGTCAGTGCCGCCCGCGCGGCCCGTTTTGCCCTGCCCCATACGTTCTGCGGTGTCATTCCGTCCAGCCATGGCAGTACGGGCCCGCCGCGCGTCGCGACGGTGCCTGTGCACGTGCAGTGGTCGTGTGCATCGTGTGTTCCGTCCCCCGTGAACTCCGCCGCAGCAAAGGCCAAAGCATGACCGAGAGTCGCGTCGCGAAGTCACGTAAAGATAACAGGCCCTCGGGAGAGGGCGTGCGGCCCCGTGCCCCGCCCGTCGCCGACGGTCGTCGTGCGGCTGCCGCGCGTCTTCGGCGACAGGGGGCGTCGTGGTGTCCGAACCGGCCAATTCGACGGGTCGGCCCCGCCCGGATCCCGAGGAGGACCGCCCGGCTCCGGTGCCCGTTCCGGGGCCGGTGACGGTCCGGTCGCTCGGGCCGACGGAGCGTCAAGTTGTGTTCTGGCCAACGGCATCGAGGGGCCCCGGACGGTGCCGTGGTGGCTCGGGAGCCCCGCGCATAAGGTCTGGGAGCGCGCAGCGGGCCCGGCCGGCCCGTCGCCATGGTCAACGACGCATCGCACAGGGAGAAGCCGTGTCACGTGTCGAACCCGTCCTGGCACGGGCCCTTTGCCGGACTCCCTTACTCCGCCTGGACGTCGCCCACCGGGGCCGCGTGCGACGTCTGGGACTGAAACTCGAATCGCACGGCCCCACCGGATCGGTGAAGGACCGCAGTGCCGTCGGACTGTTGCGGGCCATGCACGACGAACGGCCGCTCACCCCGGGCACGGTGGTGGTGGAATCCACCTCCGGCAACCTCGGCCTGGCCCTGGCCCGGCTGCTGCCCCCACTCGGCTGCGACTTCCTCGCGGTGGTCGATCCGAAGACCCCGCACACCACCCGCCGCATGCTCACCGGCCGAGGCGCCCGGGTCCTCGTCGTC
This sequence comes from Streptomyces sp. NPDC001732, assembly GCF_053596315.1. Lineage (NCBI taxonomy): Bacteria > Bacillati > Actinomycetota > Actinomycetes > Kitasatosporales > Streptomycetaceae > Streptomyces > Streptomyces sp. NPDC001732. The sequence goes on along the minus strand of NZ_JBSFFY010000030.1, from coordinate 62,387 downwards.
GACGAACCCGACGGCCGGGGCGGCTATCTGCTCAGCCGGCTGCGCCGGGTGCGCGAACTGTGCGCGGACAACCCCGGACACCGCTGGCCCGACCAGTACGAGAACCCGGCCGCGCCCGACATCCACCGCCGAGTCACGGGACCCGAACTCACCGGGCAGGCCGGACCGGACCTCGGCGCCGTCTACGTACCGGTCTCCACCGGCGGCACCCTCGCCGGCATCGGCGCGCACCTGCGCGAACACCGGCCCGAAGTCGCCTCGGTCGCCGTGGACGTACGCGGCTCACTGGCCCTCGCGGGCAGCGCGGGACGCCGCCTGATACCGGGCATCGGGGCCAGCCGGCCGTCCACCTTCCTGGCGGCGCCCAACAGCTACGACCGCGCCGTGCACGTCGACGACATCGAGGCGATCGCCGTCTGCCGGATCCTCGCCGAGGACGTGGGAATCGCACTCGGGGGATCCAGCGGCTGCGCCGTGCGCGCCATGCTCGCCGACCGGGCGGACGACGGCCCCGACGACCGGCTCTCGGTGTGCCTGGCCGCCGACGGCGGCGGCAAGTACCGCGACACCCTCTACTCCGACGACTGGGCGACAGAACAGGGCGTGGCCAAGGAGATCACCTCCGCCGTGGAACACCTGCGCAGTGAAGGTCTCTTCTTCGACCGAAAGCACCAGGAGCGCTGAACATGGGCACCAGCACCACCCTCGACCGACAGCGGACGGGCCCCGCCCACCGGCAGTACCTGCCGCTGGTGCAGGGCGCCACACTGATCGAGTGGACCGGAACGGGGCTGTTCCTCGCCGTCTCGACCATCTACTTCGTCAAGGTCGCCCACCTCAGCACCTCGGCCGTCGGCACCGGCCTCACCATCGGCGGCGCCGTCGCCGTCGCCACCGCCGTGCCCGTCGCCCGGCTGGCCGGACGCTTCGGACCGAAACCGGTGCTGATCGGCGTGATGCTGCTGCGCGCCCTGGCAACCGTCGGCTACCTGTGGGTCGACGGCTGGTGGAGCTTCCTCCTCGTGGTCGCCGTCGTCGCCGTCACCGAGCAGTCCTCGCCCCCACTGGTACAGGCGTACGTCGGCGCGCGGACCCCGGAGAGCCTGCGCGCGAAGGTGATGGCCGTCCAGCGCACCGTCGTCAACCTCGGCATCAGCCTGGGCGGGCTCGTCGCCGGAGTCGCCCTGGGCTCCGGCGCGCCGGGGGCCTTCCGGCCACTGCTGATCGGCGGCGCGCTCGCCTACGCACTGGTGGCCGCGGTGTACGCCACCGCACGGCGCGAGGAGATCCCGGAGATCACCCGGAACACCGGGGTGGCGGCGCTGCTGAAGGACCGCCGCCTGCTGGGCTTCACCGCGTACAACGCCCTGGTGTCGCTCTGGATGCCGGTGCTCAACGTGGCCTTCCCGCTGTGGCTGGTCACCGGGACGGACGTACCGGAGCGCTGGGTCGGCATCCTCTACGCCGTCAACACCGTGCTGTGCATCGCCCTCCAGTACCCGCTCAACCGCTGTTACGGCACACCGCGCCGGGCATGGCTCTCGTACGCGGCCGCGGCACTCCTGCTCGGCTGCGGCGCCCTGGCCTTCGCCGCCGCGCCCGGCTTCGCGACCCGGGAGGCGCTGCTGGTGCTCGGCGCCGCCGTCGTCCTCCTGACGTTCGCCGAACTGCTCCAGGTCGGCGCCTCCTGGACCCTCTCCTTCGACCTGGCGCCGGAAGGGGCGCGCAGCGCGTACCTGGTGCTGTTCAACACCAGCCGCACCGTGGCCAACCGGGTCGCCGGACCGGTGCTGATGACCGGTGTCGTCCTCGCCCTGGGCACGGTCGGCTGGGTCGCGCTCGCCCTGGTCCTGCTGCTCGGCGCGCTCGTCCCCTTCGCGATGCTCCGGGAGCCGCACGGCACCGGCCACTGACCACCCCTGGCACCACCCCGACCGCCCCTCTCGCCAAGGAGTTCCGCCCGCCATGGACTTCGAGCACTACCCCGACAGCCACTTCCGCTACCTGACCCGCGCGGACGTCGTCGAGGCCGCCCGCGACGTGGACATCGTGGACGCGGTGGACCGGGCGCTCCGGCTGCACTCCGCCGGACGGACGGTCCTTCCCGAGGAGGCCTACCTCGGCTGGACCACCCCGCAGGGCGACGCGGCCAGGCTGCTGGCCATGCCCGGCGCCCTGACCCGGGACGGGCGGCCCCCGGTCGTCGGGATGAAGACGATCAACGCCTCGATCGGCAACCCGGGACGCGGCATCCCCCGTTCCCAGGGCTTCACCCTGCTCCTCGACCCCGAGACCGCCCGCCCCCTCGCGCTGATGGAGGCCGCCTACATCAGCGCGATGCGCACCGCCGCGGTCACCGCGCTCGCCGTGCGCCATCTCGCGGTGGAACGGCCGCACCGGCTGGCGCTCCTGGGCTGCGGCGCGCTCGCCCAGGCACACGCGGCGCTGCTGCTGCGCACCGTACCCACCCTGCGCCGCATCACGCTGTACGACGTGGCGCCCGGCCGCGCGAAGTCCGCCGCCCACCGCATCGCCTCGCTGCCCGGCGCGACGGACGTCGAGACCGTGGTCACCGACGGTCCGCGCGAGGCGGTACGGGACGCCGAGCTCGTCGTACCCGTCACCACGGTGACCCGGGGGTACATCGAACCGGACTGGCTGCGGCCCGGCGCGCTCGTCTGCCACGTCTCGCTGGACGACCTCACCGAGGCGGCGGTGCTCGCCGCCGGCACGGTGCTCGTCGACGACTGGAGCCTGGTCCGGGACGACCCGCGCCGGCTGCTCGGCCGGATGCACCGGGCGGGCACCCTGCTCGGCCCCGACGGCACCCCCAGGGAAGGGGTCACCGCCCGCCCCGGCGCCCGCCGCGTCGACGGAACGCTCGGCGACGTGCTCACCGGACGCCATCCCGGCCGCCGCGACCCGGACGAGGTCGTGATCAGCAACCCGTTCGGGATGGCGGTCCTGGACGTCGCCGTGGCCGACCGCATCCACGCCCACGCCGAAGCCGCCGGCCTCGGCGCCCGGCTCACACTCTGAGGGGACCCGTGACGATCGATCCGAACATCCAGGAGATCAACCGCACCATGTGGTCGTACGGCGAGTACCGGCACGTCGCCGACCTGCTGCGGCCCGGCGCCGTCGAACTGGTCGAGCGGCTCGACCCCGCCCCGGGCACCGTCCACCTCGACGTCGCCACCGGCAACGGCAACGTCGCGCTGCTGTCCGCCCTGTGCGGCTCCGTCGTCACCGGGCTGGACCTCACCGACGAGTTCTTCCCCGACGCGCGCGAACGGTTCGCACAGGCCGGTGTCCAGGTGGACCTGCACCGCGGCGACGCCCAGGAACTCCCCTTCGCCGACGCCTCGTTCGACCTGGTGACCTCCACCTACGGCATCCAGTTCGCCCCCGATCACGCCGCCGCGGCCGGCGAGACGGCCCGGGTGCTGCGGCCCGGCGGCCGGATCGGCATGTGCAACTGGACGGCCCGCAGCTGGACCGCGCACTTCCAGGCGGTCCTCTCCGCCTACTTCCCCTCGCCCAACGGACACCAGGGACAGCCCATGCTGTGGGGGTCGCCGGACTACCTCGGCGAACTCCTCGGCCCCGGCTTCACGGTCACCGCCGAACGCCGCGAACTCTTCTACCCGTTCGACACCGCCGACGGCCTGGTCACCTTCTTCGAGAACTGCTTCGGCCCCTGCATCGCGGCGAGGAACACCATCTCGCCGCCCTCGCGGTGGAAGGAACTGCGGGCGGAGGTGGCCGAGATGACCGAGGACTTCCACACCACCGACGAGCGGGGCACCGGCGTGCCCGTCGAGTACCTGCTCGTCGTCGCGGAGAAGAAGGCGGACCGGTGACCGGCCTGCCCGAGCGGTACCCGGTGCTCCCGCTGGCCGAAGGAGCGCGCGAGCGCGCCCGCGCCACGGCGCTTACCCGCAGCGAACCCTACGAGCTGGGCGAAGGAGTCCACTCCCACGTCGAACGGCACGCCGCCCGGCACCCGTCCAGGACCGCGATCGACGACGGGAGGGGGTCCATCGGATACGCCGGTCTGGCGGACCGTGCGCGCCGCACCGCCGCACGGCTGTCGGCCCGGGGCGTCTCGCCGGGACGGATCGTCGCCGTCGGCGGACGGCGCGGCATCGACGTCGTCACGGCCTTCCTGGCGCTGGAACTGCTCGGCGCCGTCTACCTGCCGGTCGACGCGGACTGGCCCGCCGCCCGCGTCGAGTCCCTGCTCGCCGACAGCGGCGCCGTCCTCGCGCTGATCACCGGCGGACCGGCGGACACCGGGGAACTCGTCAAGGGCGCCCGCGCGGCCGGGGTCCCCGTCACGGCACCGGAACCGGCGGACGTCCCGTACAACCGGACGGCCCCCGTGGCCCCCGACGAGATCCGCTACGTCCTCTACACCTCGGGCTCGACCGGCCGCCCCAAGGCCGCGGTCGTCGAGCACCGGGGAATGCTCAACCACCTGTGGGCCAAGGTCGACGACCTCGGGCTGACCGCGGACGACCGGCTGGCACAGACCGCACCCCTGGGCTTCGACATCTCCGTCTGGCAGATGCTCGCCCCGCTGCTCGTCGGCGGCCGGGTGCAGATCTTCGACGACGAGCGGGCCCGGGACGGCGCCCTGCTGCTGGAGGAACTGCGCGGACGCGGAACCACGGTGCTGGAGACCGTGCCCACCCTGATCCGCTTCCTCCTCGACGCACAGGAGGGCGCGGGCACCGGGCCCGGCGCACTGCGCTGGATGATCGCCACCGGCGAGGAACTGCCGCCCGCCCTGGCCCGGCGGTGGCACGCCACCCTGCCGGGCGTCCGGCTGCTCAACGCCTACGGCCCCACCGAGTGCTCGGACGACGTCACCCACGCCGTGCTCGGCCCGCCCGCCGACGACGTACGCCACCTGCCGATCGGATCGCCCGTCGGGAACGCCGAACTCCACGTGCTGCGCGAGGAGGACGGGCGGTGGCAGGCCTGCGCGCACGGCGAGGCGGGAGAACTGTTCGTCGGGGGAATCGTCGTGGGCCGCGGCTACCTGGGCGACCCGGTCCGCACCGCGCAGGCATTCTTCGCCGACCCCTTCGGCGACGGCGACGGACGCCTCTACCGCACCGGCGACGCCGTACGCGTGCTGCCGGACGGCCAGTTGGAGTACCTGGGCCGGGTCGACCGCCAGGTGAAGCTCGGCGGCGTACGCATGGAACTCGCCGAGATCGAGGCGGTGCTCGGCACCCACCCGGCGATCGCCGCCTGCGCCGTCACCGTCCACACCCCCGACGACGCCGGTGCCCTGGTCGCCCGGGAGAGCGCCCACACCCCGGCGGCCGCACAGCCGCCGCGGCTGGTCGCCTACGTCACCCACCGCGGCGAGGAGGTACCGCAGGAGACGCTCCGCGCCCATCTGGCCGAGCGGCTCCCCGCGCCGATGGTGCCCCGCACCTTCGTCGTCCTGCCCCGCATTCCGCTCACCCGCAACGGCAAGACGGACCACCGGGCCCTGCCCGCGCCGCCGCGCCGCGACCGCCCCGCGAACCGGCCGTACACGCCGCCGCGCGGCGCGGCGGAGACCGCCGTCGCGGACACCGTCGCCGAACTCCTCGGCACCGGACGGGTCGGCAGGAACGACAGGTTCCTGGAACTGGGCGGCGACTCGCTGCTGGCCATGCGCCTGGTCGCGGAACTGCGCCGGACGGGAGCGGCCGTGAGCCTGCGCGACGTGCTGCGCGACGGCAGCCCCGCCGCGCTCGCCGCCCTGGGCCGCGAGGAGCCGCAACCGGCCGACGACCGCACCGAACCGCCCCGGGACCGGCCGCGCACCCGGCCGCTCACCCCGCAGCAGGCCGGGGTCTACTTCCACTGGCGGCTCGACCCGCTCAGCCCCTACTACAGCTACCAGGGGTCCCTGGAGCTCGACGGCCCCCTCGACCCGGCACGGCTGGCACGGGCCTGGCACCTGCTGCTCGACGAGAACCCGTTGCTCCTCGCCCGGTTCCACGAGACCGACGCGGCGGACGGGCCGGAAGTGGTGCACCACTACCCGCACTGGGAGGTGCCGCTGCCCGCCCGCGCCCGGGACGTCACCGCGGACGAGTTCCGCACCGAGGCCGCCCGGGAAGCGGCCAAACCCTTCGACCTCCTCACCGAACCCGCCCTGCGGGCCGGACTGTTCCGCCTGCCCGACGGACAGCACCGGCTCCTGGTCACCATGCACGAACTGCTCCTCGACGGCTGGGGCGCCACCGTGCTCTTCCAACGCCTCGCCGAGCTGTACGAACAGCTCCCCGCCGCACCCGACCCCGAACGGGCCACCCGGTACGACCGCTACCTGGACCACCTGACGGACCTGCTGGCCACCGAGGAGGTGGCCGAGGCGGGGGAGTACTGGATGCGCCGACTCGCCGGAGACCTCCCGGCACTCCGGATCGCGCAGAAGCAGCGGCCCGCCGCACCCACCTACCGGGGCGGGATCACCGAGGCGGTCCTCGACGAACAGCTGTGCCGACGGCTGCGCGACACCGCCCTGGCCGCGTCCGCCACCACGTTCGTACCGCTGCTGGCCGCCTACGCGCTCGCCCTGAGCTACTACGGCGACACCGACGAGGTGATCGTCGGCGCCCCGATGGCGGGCCGGGAACGGCCGGAGACCGCCGAGGTGCCGGCCTTCGTGCTCGCCATGCTGCCACTGCGTCTGCGCATCGAACCGAACGCGACCCTGGGGGAGTTCACCGCACAGGTGCGGGAAACGGTGTACGACGCGTACGCCGCGGCCGACCACCCCTTCGGCTGGACGCTGCGACGGCTGCCCGCCGCGACGCGCAGCTCCTCGGCGACCCCGGTCTTCCAGACCATGCTCAACATGCTGCCGTACCCGGCGCGCGCCACCACCGCGTCGGGCGTCACCTTCCGCTTCGTCGAACTGGACACCGGCTGCACCAAGTACGACTGCGCCCTCTACGTCCAGCCGCACGGCCCGGACCGGCTGCTGCTGCAGTACGCCTACCAGCAGGACCTGCTCGACGCCCCGGCAGCCCGCAACGTACTGCGGTCCGCCCTGATCGCGCTGCGGGCCCTCACCGACCCGGAGTGCGCGGCGCACACCACCGTCCGTTCCCTCGACCTGCTGCCCGGAGACGATCACCGATGACCACGCCGACCCTGCTGGAACGCTTCGCCGAGCAGGTCGAGGCCCGCCCCCGGGCCGTTGCCCTGCGCCACACCGGCACCGACGTCACCTACCGCGAACTCGACGAGTGGAGCGGCCGACTGGCCGCCCGGCTCGTCGCCAGGGGCACCGGCCCCGGCTCGCTGGTGGCCCTCGCCGCCCAGCGCGGCCCCGCCGCCGTCGCAGGGGTCCTCGCCGTGCTGAAGACCGGCGCCGCCTACCTCGGACTGGACCCCGCCACCCCCGTGCGACGACAGCGCCGGATGGTGGAGGAGACCGGACCGCACTGCGTGCTGGCCGAACCCGGACTCGACCGGTTCCCCACCCTGGACGCCCCCCGTGTCGTCCTCGCCCCCCTCACCGAGGGCCCGCTGCACCAGACCCCCGGGCGGGAACCCGACGACGACACGCTGTTCCACGTCGTCTACACGTCGGGAACGACCGGAAACCCCAAGGGCGTGCGCATCAGCCACCGTTCGGTCCGCGGACGGCTGGAGTGGATGTGGCGGGACCACCCCTTCCCCGCGGACGCCGTGCTCGCCGTCCAGAAGTCCCTCGCCCTGGTCGCCTCGCCCTGGGAACTGCTGGGCGGCCTGCTGAAGGGCGTCCCGTCCGTCGTGCTCGGCACCGACGAACTCCTCGACCCGGTGCTGTTCGCCGCCACCGTCGAGCAGGAGCGGATCACCCACCTCTTCCTGACCCCGCAACTGGTCGCCGGACTCCTGGAGGAGAGCGCGAAACACCCCGGCGGCCACCGGCCCGTGCTGGTCACCAGCGGCGCCGACACCCTGCCCGTGGCCACCGTCCTGCGCTTCCGCGAGGTCTGGCCCGACGCCACCCTGCTCAACCTCTACGGCATGACGGAGACCGCCTCCAACGTCGCCGCCTACGACACCGCCCTACTGCCGAACGACGCCGAACGCGTCCCCGTCGGCAGCCCCGTCGCGGGCGCCTCGCTCTCGGTCCGCGACCGGCTCGGCCGACGACTGCCGCCCGGCGTGACGGGCGAGGTGTGGGTCTCCGGTCCGCCCCTGGCCCTCGGCTACGTCGGCGGCGACGGTGACGGCCGGTTCGTCACCGACGACACCGGGGCGACGCACTACCGGACCGGCGACCGGGGCCGCCTGCTCCCGGACTCCGCACTGGAGATCACCGGCCGCGCCGACAACCAGATCAAGATACGCGGCTACCGCGTCGAACTGGAGGAGATCGAGGCCACCCTGCGCAAGGCGCCGGACGTCACCGACGCCGGCGCGTACGCGGAGACCGAGGACGGCGGGACGCGCATCGTCGCCTGCGTCACCGCCGACGAGGAGACCGGTCCCGCCGCACTGCGCGCTTACCTGCGCGACCGGCTGCCCGACTACATGCTGCCCGCCCGCATCCAGCAGGTCCCGCACCTCCCGCTGAACACCAACGGCAAGCTGGACCGTGCCGCCCTGCGCACCCTCGTGGCGGGCACCGGACAGGAACGGGCGACCGGATACACCCCCGCCGACGACACCGAGGCCGCCGTCGCCGCCCTCTGGCAGGAACTGCTCAGCGCACCGCCCGCCTCGGCGGACCAGAACTTCTTCGACGCCGGGGGCCACTCCCTGCTCGCCGTGCGGCTCGCCAACCGGCTCGCGGGAACGGCGGGCCGCCGGGTACCGCTGCGCCGCATCCTCGGCGCGCCCACCGTCACCGCCATCGCCGCCCTGTGCCGCGAGATCCGGCAGGAGGAGCAGATATGAACAGCCCCTGGCTGAGCATGCCGGACGAGTGGGCGCGGTCCGCCGCGGCCACCACCCTCGCCGTCTGCTTCGCGCCCACCGGTGCCCACGGCTCCTCGTTCGCGGGCTGGCACGGCCGCCTTCCCGAGGACACCGCCCTCGTGCTCGTCACCCCACCGGGCCGCGGCAGCCGCATCGACGAGGAACCCGTCACCGACATGACGGTCTACGCGGACGCCGTGGCGGCCGGGATCCGCGAACTGCGGGGCGGGCGGCGGCTGGTGCTGATCGGCGTCAGCCTCGGGGCGCTGCTGGCGTACGAGACGTGCCGCCGGCTCCTCGACGCCGGGGTGCCGGTCGCGCGGCTGTGCGCGGTGGCCGGGCAGTGCCCCGGCGACTTCGACGGCCGCGGCCACGACGTGACCGTCGAGGACGCCCGCGCCTTCGTCGTCGGGACCGGACTGACCGAATCGGAGGTGCTGGCGGACCCCGAGTTCGAGGAGGTGCTGCTGCCGCCGGTGATCGCCGACCTCCGGCTGGCCGCGGGGTACGACGGCCGCCGGGGCCCCCTGCCGCAGGTCGACCTGCGTGCGGTGTGGGCCACCGAGGACCCGCACGTGCCCGAGGTCACCGTGCGCCGCTGGGCCGAGTGGACCCGCGGTACCTGCACCCTGGCGTCCGTCGAGGGCGGCCACTACGCCCACCGGGAGGACCCGGCGGCGGTCGTCTCCGCCTGCCTGGACGGCCTGCCGGGAAGCGGGCCGTCACGGCGCTCCGTGCTCGGCGCCGGGGCGACGGCCGTCGCGGGCACCGTACTGGGCATCGGCGCGGTGGCGTCGGCACCGTCCGGGGCGCGGGCCGCCACCGCCACCACGACGGGCGGCGCCCCCTTCGACGGCGACCCCACCGACCCCGTGGACCTGGCCGTGGCCATGATCCGGCAGAACACCGCCAACCCCGGCGACGGCGCGGTCACCCTGCCGCTCGCCCGGATGCTCCAGGACGTCTTCCGGGCCGCCGGCGTCGCCACCGAGATCGTGCCCACCCCGAAGGAGGGCAACGTCCACTTCTTCGCCCGCGTCCCCGGCAGCGGCCCGGCCCGGAAGGAACCGCTGGTCCTGCTCGGCCACTCCGACGTGGTGCCCGCCGACGGCGACACCTGGACGACCGACCCCTTCGCCGGCGAGATCAGGGACGGCAAGTTGTACGGCCGCGGCTCGCTCGACATGAAGGGCGTCAACGCCGCCTTCGTCGCCGCCCTGCTGCGTCACGTCCGCGAGGGCACGGCCTTCGACCGCGACATCGTTTTCTGGTCCGACTGCGACGAGGAGCAGGGCCCCTACGGCGTGCGTTGGTTCCTCACGGAACACCCCGGCAGGGTGACGGCGGGCGCGGTCGTCACCGAGGGCGGCTGGGTGCTCGACCAGCGCGACGGCACCACGCCCATGATCGCCTCGCTCACCTGCAACGACAAGCGCTCCCTGCTGCTGCGCCTGGAGACCTCCTCCTACGCCACCCACACGTCCAAGCCGTTCACCGGGCAGGCGGTGGTCCGACTGGGCGAGGTGCTCGACCTGCTGGGGGAATGGCGCGCCCACATCCGCCCCAACGCGCTGTCCCGGCGGTACTTCGCGGAACTGGCCGAGGCCACCACCGACCGGCCCTTCGCCGAGGCGCTGAGGGAGATGCTCGACGCCCGCACCGAGCGGCAGCGGGACCGGGCGGGCGAGACGGTGGTGCGGCTCAGCGGGACCCCGGAACTGCACAACGCGATGCTGCGGACCACGCTCGCCTTCACCGCGGCCCGGTCCGGCTACTACCCGAGCATCGTGCCGGGCACCGCGACCGCGGACTTCCGGGCCGCCTTCCTGCCGGGGGCCGAGGACCCCGGACGCACCGTCGCCGAACTGCGCTCGCTGATCGGCAACCGGGCGACGCTGACCGTCGTCGGGAACCCCGGCGAGAGCGAGCGGCAGGCCCTGGACCGGCTGCGCGGCTATCTGGCCACGCCCGACTCCGACCACGACACGGACGTCTTCCGCGCCTGGCAGGAGGCCGTGCGCCGGACCCACCCCGGAGTACGGGCCACCGCCTGCCAGTTCGAGGCCGTCACCAGCGCGGTGCCGTTCCGGGAGCGGAACGTGCCCGTGTACGGCATGTACCCGTTCACCGTGAACCGGGACATGCTCAAGCGCATGCACGGCACCGACGAACACATCGGGGTCGAGGCGCTGCGGCAGGGCACCGAGACCGTCTACCGGCTCCTGGCCGGACTGCGGACGGCGACCTGAGCCCGGACACACCGTGCGGGCGTGCCCGGCCGGGCACGCCCGCACGGTGTGCGGGACGTGTCGTCACCCCACGCGCACCCAGTCCAGGGTGCGTTCCACCGCCCTCTTCCAGTTCGCGTACCCCTCCGCCCGCCGCTCCTCGCCCCACTGCGGCTCCCAGCGCCTGGACTCCTGCCAGTGCTCGCGCAACTCGCCCTGGTCCTGCCAGAAACCGGTGGCGAGGCCGGCGGCGTAGGCGGCGCCGAGCGCGGTCGTCTCGGCGACGACCGGCCGGCTCACGGGGACACCGAGGACATCGGCCTGGATCTGCATGCACAGGTCGTTGGCGGTGACCCCGCCGTCGACCTTGAGCACGTCGAGGTGGACCCCGGAGTCCTGCTCCATCGCCTCCACCACGTCCCGGCTCTGGTAGCAGATCGCCTCCAGGGTGGCCCGCGCCAGATGGCCGTTGGTGTTGTAGCGGGCCAGGCCGACGATGGCGCCCCGGGCGTCGGACCGCCAGTACGGGGCGAAGAGGCCCGAGAAGGCCGGTACGAAGTACATCCCGCCGTTGTCCTCGACGGACCGGGCCAGCCGCTCGCTCTCCGCCGCATCGGTGATGATCTTCATCTGGTCCCGCAGCCACTGCACCGCGGACCCGGTGACCGCGATCGAGCCCTCCAGGGCGTAGACCGCCGGGCTCTTCCCGAACCGGTAGGCGACCGTGGTGAGCAGCCCGTGCTGCGAGCGGATGAGCTCGGTGCCGGTGTTGAGCACGAGGAAGTTGCCGGTGCCGTACGTGTTCTTCGCCTCGCCCGGCTCGAAGCACACCTGCCCCACGGTGGCCGCCTGCTGGTCGCCGAGCACCCCGGTGATCGGGATCGCGGCCCTCAGGGGGCGGGAGGTGCGGGCGCGGCCGTACGCCTCCGGGTCGGAGGAGGGGTTGATGGCCGGGAGCATCGCGCGGGGGATGCCGAAGATGTCCAGCAGTTCGTCGTCCCAGTCGAGCGTCTCCAGATTCATCAGCATCGTCCGGCTGGCGTTGGTCACGTCGGTGGCGTGGACACCGCCGTCGGGGCCGCCGGTGAGGTTCCACAGCACCCAGCAGTCCGTGTTCCCGAAGACCGCGTGCCCCTGCTCCGCGGCCGCGCGGACCCCCTCGACGTTGTCGAGGATCCACTTGATCTTCCCGCCGGAGAAGTACGTGGCCGGGGGGAGCCCCGCCTTGCGTCGGATGACCTCGCCGTGGCCCTCGTTCTCCAGGGCCTGGGCGATCGCGTCGGTGCGGGTGTCCTGCCACACGATGGCGTTGCAGTACGGGCGGCCGGTGCGCGGGTCCCACACGACGGTGGTCTCGCGCTGGTTGGTGATCCCGATGGCGTCGAGGTCCGTGGCGCTCAGGCCCCCGGTGCGCAGCGCGTTCTGCATCACCGAGTTGGTGCGTTCCCAGATCTCCACCGGGTCGTGCTCCACCCACCCGGGACGGGGCAGGATCTGTTCGTGCTCCAACTGGTGCCTGGCCACTTCGTTTCCGTCGTGATCGAAGATCATGAAGCGGCTGCTGGTGGTGCCTTGGTCCACCGCGCCGATGAAGTCCGCCATGGCGTGCTTCCTCTCCTGGGTCGGGGCCGTGAGGGAACCGGGTGTCACTTCTCCGGCGGTACGGGGAGGGTGCCCTCCGGCTCCGGTTCCGGCGAGGGCAGGAACCGGGTGATGAAGGCCTTGTAGAAGAACGCCCCCACCGGGCCGCCGACGAGCGGGCCCACGATCGGCACCCAGAAGTAGAAGTTTCCGTACTGGTCCCGCCACGCCCCTCCGTAGCCGGTGAGGAAGCTCGCGAGCCGGGGCCCGAGGTCACGGGCCGGGTTGATGGCGTATCCGGCGTTGGTGCCGAACGCCATGCCGATGGCCACCACGATGAGGCCCACGACGAACGGGCCGAGATTGGCGCCCGGCGGGTTGTTGAGGAGATCGGTGACCGCGAAGATCAGCAGCACGAGGAGCGCGGTGCCGATGACCTGGTCCCGGAAGGCTCCCCACTCGTGCACCGGGAGCGCGGTGTTCCCGTTGGCGGGCAGGGTGGAGAACACGATCTGCGTCTTGATGGTGTGTCCGGGATCGGCTTTCGCCAGCGCCTCCGTGTAGTTCCAGCGCACCAGCAGCGCCGCGACGAACGCGCCCACCAACTGGGCGAGGGAGTAGGGCGCCACTTTTTTCCAGGGGAAGTCCTTGAAAGCGGCGAGCGCGAGGGTCACGGCGGGATTGAGATGAGCCCCGCTCAGCCTGCCCGCCACATAGACGCCCAGAGTGACTCCGAGGCCCCAGGCCCAGGCGATGCTGTCGTGGTTCCCGAGGCCGCCCGGCGGGTCGGTGAGCGCACCGCCCGCGACGACCTGGGCGACGACGCCACAGCCGAAGAGAATGAGGATCATCGTGCCGAGGAACTCCGCAGAGAGTTCTCCGGCGAGTCCCGACCGCTTGAGCCGCTCCATGGGATCTCGCTTCCTGTCGATTCACGACCTCTGCGGCACAGATCCAGATATGAGCGTAGACGGGGGTCATGGGATTCGCACTCGGTGACGGAACCCCTGCGGCATGTGCCGGATCGCGACGCCGCTCAGTCCACCTCGACGTGGTCGAAGAGCTCCACCATGTGGCCGAGCACCCGTACGCAGGCCGTCACCTCGGCATCGGTGAGGTCCCCGCCCACTTGGCGCAGCAGGGACTGCTCGCGGGCGAGCGCGGCGGTGATCGCCGCCCGCCCGGTTCCGGTCAGGCGGACCAGTGACGACCGCTGGTGAGCCGGATTGGGGACGATCTCGACGAGCCGTCCCGCCGCCGCGTCGTTGACCATGCGCTGCACGAACTGTCGGCTCAGGGCCTGCGCGCGCCCCATCTGCGGGACCGTCATGGGCCCGTGCTCGCGCAGCAGGTCCAGCACGGCGCGCACGCCGACGGACAGGCCCTCGATCGGGGCGTTCTGCTCCACCTTGCGCTGCACGCGCCGGTAGAGCGGACCCACCAGGGCGAAGACCTCCGTGAGCCGGTGGGCGAGCTCCTCGGGAGGCAGGGGGCGATCGGATCCGGTCATCCCGCCATCATGACACCTCGGTTGCCAAGTTGCCGAACGAATGGCACCTTGGTTGTCATGTCTGTTGCTTCCGACCTGAGTTCCTTCGAGACAGGGGACGGCTCCCTCGTGTACCGCGACGCCGGGTGCGGCCCGCTGCTGGTGCTGCTGCACGGCGGCTTCCTGGACCACGGGATGTGGGACGACCAGGTGCCGGACCTCGCCCGGACCCACCGGGTGATCGTGCCGGACGCCCGCGGGCACGGCGGCTCGTCCAATGCGAGCGAGCCGTTCCGGCACACGGACGACCTGGCCGCGCTGCTGCGCCACCTCGGTGGCGGGCCCGCCGTCCTGGCCGGGGTGTCGATGGGTGCGGCCACCGCGGTCGACACCGCGCTCGAACACCCGGACCTGGTCCGCGCGTTGGTCCTCGGCGGCGCGGCCACGAGCGAGCCCGAGTTCCACGATCCCTGGTCCAGGGAGGTCCTGGCCGCGCAGGCCCGCGCCGTGGGTGCGGGCGACGTCGAGGGGTGGGTCGACGCCTTCCTGCTCTTCGTGGCGGGCCCGCACCGCACGCTCGACGACGTCGACCGCACCGTCGTGCGGCGCGTGCGCGAAATGGCCTTCCGGACCCTGTCCAAGCACCGTGCCGACGAACCGGACCTGCGCGTTCCCGTCCCCGACACCTGGGCGCGGGCGGCGGGGATCGAGGTCCCGGTGCTGGTCGTCCACGGCGGCGTCGACTCGGCCGATCACCTCGCCATGGCCCGGCGCCTGGTGCGGACGGTCGCCGACGGGCGCGAGGCGACCGTCGAGGGCGCCGCCCACTACCCCAACATGGAGCGGCCGGACGCCTTCGGCGAGATCCTCCGGGACTTCCTGGCGGCCGTTCCCGCGGGGTGACGGATGCGCGGGCGCGGCCGGTGGGACGCCGCCCGGTCCCGCGGGCTCAGCCGGCGGGGACGGCCGCCGCGTCGTCGGTCGCCCCCGCGGCGACCCGTGCCGGAGCGTCATGGAGGCCCAGGCGCAGGTGCTCGACGTGGAAGAGGGCCTGGTCGAGCAGTTCGGCCACATGGTTGTCGTACAGGGCGTAGATCACCGAGCGGCCCCGGCGCTCGCCCGTGACCAGACCGAGGTTGCGCAGCAGTCGCAGCTGGTGGGAGCAGGCGGACTGCTCCATGCCGACAGCCTCCGCGAGTTCCGTCGCGGGGCAGGGGCCCTCCTGCAGGCGGGCGAGGATGCGGAGCCGGGACGGGGCGGCGAGGGCCTGCAGGGTGGCCGCCACGTCCGCGGCCCCCACCGCGTCGAGGCGCTCGCGTGCGGTGGTGGCGGTGTTCGCATCAGCTCCGTGGCCCATGCGCCCATCCTACGGAGATGTACACATGAATGAGTGTTCATGTGATCCTGTATGGTGCGAGGGTCGAACCGCTCCGCCCTCCCGTGCGAAGGGTCACCGCCCATGTCTTTCACCCTCACCCGTCCGGCTCCGCCCGCCGGCCCCGCCCGGGACCGGGCCGCGGCCGTCCGGCGCACCCGTGTCCTGGCACTGGCGGAGGTCCGCTGGGCCGTGGCCGCCCTGACCCTGTTCCTGACGGCCCTGCCCCTGCACCTGCTCGGTGCGCCGTGGTGGACATGGGGCCCGCTGTACGCGCTCACGTACGCCGCGGGCGGCTGGGAGCCGGGCTGGGAGGGCCTGAAGGCGCTCCGGGACAGGACGCTGGACGTGGACCTGCTGATGGTGGTCGCCGCACTCGGCGCGGCCGCGATCGGACAGGTGCTGGACGGCGCCCTGCTGATCGTCATCTTCGCCACCTCGGGCGCCCTGGAGGCCTTCGCCACCGCGCGGACGGCGGACTCGGTGCGCGGACTGCTCGACCTCGCGCCCGCCACGGCCACCCGCCTCCTCGACGGCGACGCCGAGGAGACCGTTCCCGCACAGGAGCTGCGGGTCGAGGACGTGATCCTGGTGCGCCCCGGCGAGCGCGTCGGGGCCGACGGCCGGGTGCTCGACGGAACGAGCGAGGTGGACCAGGCGACCATCACGGGCGAACCGCTGCCGGTGCCCAAGGAACCGGGCGCCGAGGTCTTCGCGGGAACCCTGAACGGCACCGGGGCGCTGCGGGTGGCCGTGCAGCGCGACCCGTCCGACTCGGTGATCGCCCGGATCGTCGCCATGGTCGAGGAGGCGTCCGGCACGAAGGCGCCCACCCAACTGTTCATCGAGAAGGTCGAGCAGCGCTACTCGATCGGCATGGTGGCGGCCACCGTCGCCCTGTTCGCCCTGCCCCTGGCCTTCGGCGCGGCCCTGCAGCCGACACTGCTGCGGGCGATGACCTTCATGATCGTCGCCTCGCCGTGCGCCGTGGTCCTGGCCACCATGCCGCCGCTGCTCTCCGCGATCGCGAACGCCGGACGGCACGGCGTGCTGATCAAGTCGGCCGTGGTGATGGAGCGCCTCGGCCAGGTCGACGCCGTGGCCCTCGACAAGACCGGCACCCTGACCGAGGGCACCCCCCGCCTCACCGACGTCCGCCCGCTCGGCGGTTCGGGCCTGACCGAGGACGCCCTGCTCACCCTGGCGGCAGCGGCCGAGCACCCCAGCGAACACCCCCTCGCCCGCGCCGTCACCGAGGCCGCCCGGACCCGCGGCCTCGCCCTGCCCGCGGCCGAGGACTTCGCTTCCGCACCCGGAACCGGCGTCACCGCCACCGTGGACGGACGCACGGTCGCCGTCGGCGCCCCCGCCCGGCTGCCGGTCACCGCCACCGGCCACGACGCCGAGGCCGCCGCACTCGCCGCCCGGCTGGAGGAGGACGGCCGCACCGCCGTGCTCGTCGCCCTCGACGGCACACCCGTCGGCGTCCTCGGCATCGCCGACCGCCTGCGCCCCGACGCCCGCACCACCGTCGAACGCCTCACCGGCCTCACCGGCGGCGCACCGGTGCTGCTCACCGGAGACAACCGGCGGGCCGCCGCCCGCCTGGGCGCCGACGCCGGGATCGGCGACATCCGGGCCGGCCTGCTGCCGCAGGACAAGGCCGACGCCGTCAAGGAGCTGGCGGGCGCCGGCCGGAAGGTGCTCGTGGTCGGCGACGGGGTCAACGACGCCCCGGCACTGGCCGCGGCCCACACGGGCATCGCCATGGGCCGGGCGGGATCCGACCTCGCTCTGGAGACCGCCGACGCCGTCGTCGTCCGCGACGAACTCGCCGCGATCCCCACCGCCGTGGCGCTCTCGCGCCGCTGCCGCCGCCTCGTGGTGCAGAACCTCGTGATCGCGGGCGTGTTCATCACCGGCCTCGTCCTCTGGGACCTGATCGGCACGCTGCCGCTCCCGCTGGGCGTCGCCGGACACGAGGGCTCCACCGTTCTCGTCGGCCTCAACGGCCTGCGTCTGCTGCGCGACGCCGCCTGGACGCGCGAGGCCGACGGCCCTCGCCCAAACGGTGACACCACGACCTGACCGACCGTCAATCCCATTGGAACCTCGGGGGTTTCAGCCCGAGAGCGGCCGGGTTGCTGCCGGCACAGAAACCGGGAGTCCCGTGGGACGCCATGGACCGGGAGGCCCGGCCCGACCGGGGCCGGACGTCGGCCGCCGAGGAAATCCCCGAGGAACTGCTGACACTCCGGCAGGCGGCCGTGGCCCGCTCCCGCGCCCCGGTCGCCGAGGCCCCGGCCGACGGCGGCCCGGGGAACCCGGACCGGTACACCGCACCCGGTGGTGAATCGCCCGGCGTGCGACGGGGCCTGATCGACATGATCGAGGAGTACGCGCGGCACGTCGCTCACGCCGACCTCGTCCGGGACCGGTGGACGGGCTCGTCGGGGAGGCCCCGCGGCGCCGACGACGACGCCCCCCGGGCCGGTCGTCGCCCGCGGCCCGGCGGACGGCACCGACCCGTCCGCCGGCCCTACTGCCGGCGGGTGCGCCCGAGGGCCCTGCGCACGCCGTACGACCCGGCCCCGGCCGCCAGCACCGCGGCACCGGAGACGACCGACGCCGCCGGCAGCGCGAAGGCGAGCAGCAGACAGCCCGCCAGACCGATGACGGGCACGGCGCGGGGCGGCCGGCCCTCGTCGGGGCCGAGCGTCCGGGCGGCGGCATTGGCGACGGCGTAGTACACGAGGACCCCGAAGGACGAGAAGCCGATCGTCCCCCGGAGGTCCGCGGTGGCGGCGAGGACGGCGACCACGGCACCCACGGCGAGCTCCGCCCGGTGGGGGACCGCGAAGCGCGGGTGCACCGCGGCCAGGACGTGCGGCAGATGACGGTCGCGGGCCATGGCCAGGACGGTGCGCGAGACGCCCAGGACCAGTGCGAGCAGCGAGCCGAGCGCGGCGACGGCCGCACCGGCCCGGACCACGGGCACGAGACCGGGCGCCCCCGCCGCACGCGCTGCCTCGGCCAGCGGCGCCGGGGAATGGGCGAGACGGTCGGGGCCCAGGACGGCGAGCAGGGTGACGGCCACGGCGGCGTAGACGAACAGGGTGATGCCCAGCGCGAGGGGGATCGCCCGGGGGATGGTGTGCCGCGGGTCGCGGACCTCTTCCCCGAGCGTGGCGATCCGCGCGTAGCCCGCGAACGCGAAGAACAGCAGACCGGCCGCCCGGAGCACGCCGCCGACCGTGGCGTCCGCCCCGATGGCCAGGCGCCCGGTGTCCGCGGTGCCGCCGCCGAGACCGGCGACGACCACCGCCGCGAGGACGGCGAGCACGAAGGCGACGGCCACCCGGGTCAGCCGGGCGGACCGGTGCACCCCGACGCAGTTGAGGGCGGTCAGCGCCACCACCGCGGCGACGGCCACCGCACGCTCCTGGCCGGGCCACGCATAGGACCCGACGGCCAGTGACATCGCCGCGCAGGAAGCCGTCTTGCCCACGACGAAGCCCCACCCGGCGAGATGGCCCCAGAAGTCGCCGAGACGCTCCCTCCCGTACACATAGGTGCCGCCGGACGCCGGATGGCGGGCGGCCAGACGGGCGGAGGACGTCGCGTTGCAGTAGGCCACCACCGCAGCCAGGCCCAGGCCGATCAGCAGACCGGACCCGGCCGCGCCCGCGGCGGGCGCGAACGCGACGAAGACGCCCGCCCCGATCATCGAGCCCAGGCCGATCACCACGGCGTCGGACACGCCCAGACGGCGTCTCAACCCGCCCGTTCCCCTCGGCGCGTTCATCGCTCTGCTCCCCGTCGGAACCCCGCGCGGGAGGTTCCCGCGAACGGTCGGGGCGCCCGCTCCGGGGGCACGGTAACCGAGCAAGGTGTACGGCCGGGGGTGCCGCGGGCCGGACAAACCCGGTGGGGGTATCGTCGGACTCGCACCGCAGGGCCCGTACGACCGAGGAGTTCGAGGCAGCCGTGGATCGCGGACCGACGCGCGCACCGGGAGTGTCCCGGCTGCTCGTGCTGTGCGCCGTCCTGTGCGGTCTGTTCCTCATGCACGGCGCCCCGGTCGCCGCGGCCGGGGGCTGCCACGACGCGATGACGACGCTCCCGGAGCGGTCCGCGCCCCTCTCGGCCGTGCCCATGGCGATGGCCGGACACGCCACCGTGCAGCACGGGGACGACGCCCTCCGGGTGGCCGCGGCCCCGTCCCCGGCGGGCGGCGAGTCGTGCGTGTTCACCCACGTCCGGGACCGGGTGCTGCCGCTGCTCCTCGCACTGGGCCTGGTGGTCCTGGCGGTCCGGGGCGTCGCCGGGCACCGTGCGGCCGTGCGCGGGCCGGCACGACGGGGGCCGCCGTTCGGCGGCAGGGATCTGCTGCTCCAGGTGTGCATCGCGCGGACGTGACAGGGAACCGCCGGTTCCCGGCCCACCGGGGCCGGACCGGCCGGACGACCCCGCCCGTTCCACGCGCCACCGACGTGGCGCGTCCACCTGGAAAGAATCCAGCATGCGCGTTTCCCTGCCCACCGCTGTCCGCCGCCGTCGCGCACTCGCGGCCGCCGGTGCCGTCGCCGCCCTCGCCCTGGCGCTCACGGCGTGCGGCTCCTCCGACGAAACGAAGTCCGACGACCCGTCCGTGCCCGGCATGGGCCATGGCTCCGGCAGCGCCTCCGCACCGGCCGCCCCGGGCGGTGCGTTCAACGACGCGGACGTGAAGTTCGCGCAGGACATGATCCCGCATCACCAGCAGGCCATCGAGATGGCGAAGCTGGCCGACGGCCGTGCCGCCGACGCCGAGATCAAGAAGCTGGCCACCGCGATCGAGAAGGCCCAGGATCCCGAGATCGACACGTTGAAGGGCTGGCTGGCGTCGTGGGGCAAGCCGCTGCCGGAATCCCCGAAGGGTGACATGCCCGGAATGGATCACGGCTCCCACGGCGCGGGAATGCCCGGAATGATGTCCGACAAGGACATGAGCGATTTGAAGGCCGCTGCGGGCAAGGACTTCGACAAGAAGTTCGCCCAGCTCATGATCGCCCATCACCAAGGCGCGGTCACCATGGCCCGGGACGAGCAGAAGAAGGGCGACAACGCCGAGGCGAAGAAGCTCGCCGAGGCCGTGGTGACGGCCCAGACCGCAGAGATCGAGCAGATGAACAAGATCCTCGAAAGGCTCTGATCCCGGCACGGGTGGGGCCCCGCCATGCGGGGCCCCACCTCCCGGACGAAGAGTCAAATGTAATTGCATGGGCGATTTGCCCCATTGGTGTAACTGGGCGGTGAAGGGGGGTTAGCCCCTTTCATGCCGCTTCGATGGGGGGCGAAATGCACCTTTTGCGATTAAGTGGTGCGCATCACGTTCGATGTCCGTGATGCCATGCCGGACGGTCCGGTTCCCTTTTCCTGCAAGGGGATTCGGCCGTTCGATGTGAAGTGCGTTACTGAATTCCCCGCAATTCGATCTTGCGAATGAATTGTGCGCGGAATTCGGGGGCTTGTCCCTTTCGGTGTTTCTCGCCTACGGTCACCGTCAATCCGGACGGAACGCCGAATCCTGCCGCTGTCCGGCAATCCGACCCACTCGTGCACGGCAGGAACGGGGGACCCAGGCAAGCCGCCGATCCGGTATCCGGAACGGCTCGGGGTGAAGCCGCATTCGCGTGCGGCCGGGCATCTCCAGCCCGAACCCGACAGCTCACCTCGTAGGCGACGGAGAGGAATTCACCATGCCCGCAAAGGGTGCGTACCGTCGTCGCAGGCCCGTTTCGCCGGTCCGGGGTTTCATCGCCGTGGGCACGGGCGTGGCCGCCCTCGTGCTCCCGCTGGCCGTCGCCGGAGCGGCGTCGGCAACGCCGGCGCAGTCCGCCGGTGCCGTCACCGCGCAGCCCGTGACGTACACGAACGATCTGGACGGCTGGATCAGGGAGTCGCTGGCCGTCATGGCCCAGCACAACATCCCCGGCAGCTACGAGGGCATCCACCGCAACATCATGCGCGAGTCCTCCGGCAACCCCCGGGCCATCAACAACTGGGACTCCAACGCCGCCGCCGGAACGCCCTCCAAGGGGCTCCTCCAGATCATCGACCCCACGTTCCGCGCCTACCACGTGCCCGGTACGTCGATGGACAGCTACGACCCGGTCGCCAACATCACGGCGGCGTGCAACTACGCCGCCGCCAGGTACGGGTCCATCGACAACGTCAACGGGGCCTACTGACGCACCGCACGGTCAGTCCGGCCGCGGGGGCGTCCAGTCGGCGTGCCGCAGGATCGTGCGGACGGTGACCCGCGACGGTGCCAGCCGCAGCGCCGTGTCGCGCAGGGCGATCGCCACCGGATGCGACAACTGCTGGCCCATCCGGCCGGCCCGACGGGCCGCCCTCGCGACCGACTGGCTGCGGGGGCGGCGCTCGGCGTCGTAGCGACCGAGCGCCGCTTCGACGGAGGGCGCGGTGCGGAGCGCGGCGGCCAGCGACACCGCGTCCTCCAGCGCCTGGCAGGCCCCCTGGCCGAGGTTCGGGGTCATCGCGTGGGCGGCGTCGCCGAGAAGGGCGATCCGCCCGACCGCGTAGGAGGGCAGCGGGGCGACCAGCTCGTTGACGTCGTGATGCAGCACGGCGTCGGGCCGGGTCGCGGCCAGCAGGGCCGGAATGGGGTCGTGCCAGTCGCCGAACCGGCGGCGGGCCTCGGCGAGCGGATCCGGACTGCGCACACCGGCGGGCGAGTTGAACACCGCGTGCCACTCGGCCCGGCCGTCGGCGAACACGATGTGCCCGAACTCGGCCCCCCGGCCCCAGGTCAGCTCGAAGTCGGTGCGCAGCTCCACCGGCGACTCCGTGATGGCCCGCAGCACCGTCGAGCCGCTGTGGACCGGGCCGGGATGGCCGGGAAAGAGCTGCGCCCGCAACCGGCTGTTCACGCCGTCGGCGGCCACGACCAGATCCGCGTCGAGAACGGTGTCGCCGACCGCGATCCGTACCCGGGAGGCGTCGGAACGGTCGACGGACGTCACCTCGGCCCCGACGACCAGGGACCCGGCGGGCAGCTCCGCGCGCAGCAGCCGGTGCAGCACGGACCGGGGAATGCCCACGATCGGGGTGCCCAGCTCGCGTTCCAGCGCCGCCCCGTCCATGCGCGCCAGCAGACGCCCGCCCGGACTTCGGGTGCCGCCCGTGTACTGGGGCCGGGCAGCCGCGCGCACCGCCGCTCCGACGCCGAGGGCGTCCAGCGCGCGGATGCCGTTCGCGTGCAGGGAGATGCCCGCGCCCGCGTCGTCCAGCACGGGACTGCGCTCGACGACGGTCGTCTCCCATCCGATGCGGCGCAGCCCGATCGCGGCTGCCAGCCCGCCGATGCCCCCGCCGACCACCACCGCACTGCCGCCCATGCCGGCCCCCTCTTCCGTCCCGTCCCGCCACGCCCTCGGTCTTCTACATCTGTAGAAGGAGGGTACTACGCCGCCTCTACAGGTGTAGAAAGAGGGGATGAGCACCGATCGACGCACCGTTCTCGCCGACGCCGCCATCGAGGTGCTGGCCGACGAGGGGATGCGCGGACTGACCCACCGTGCCGTGGACCGGGCGGCGGACCTTCCTGCGGGCACCACCTCGGCCTACTTCCGTACGCGCAGGGCTCTGCTCGCCGGGCTCGTCCGGCGGCTCGTCGAGCGGGACCAGGCGGAGTTGCAGGCGGCGGGGGAGCGGACGCCGGTGCCGAGGACCCCCGGCGAACTCACGGACGGACTCGCCGCGTTCGTCGCGGGACGGCTCACCGGGGAGGGGCGGCGGCGCTCGCTCGCCCGTTACGCGTGCGCGGTCGAGAGTGTGCGCCACCCGGAGCTGCGCGAGATCCTCGTACCCCGCCGGAACGCGGCACGGGAGACCGTGCGGGAGTTCCTGGACGCGCGGGGCGTGGCGGACGCCGAGGGGCGCACCCTCACCCTGCTGGCCTGCGTGGACGGGCTGGTCTTCGACCGGCTGGTGGGCGGCGGGGACGTGCCGAGGGGTGAGATCGCGGGACTGGTCGCCGCGGCACTGCGGACACCCGGAGCGGGCGGCGGCCTCGTGGCCCCCTGAGCCGTACGGCGACCGGGGCACGGCCGGGCCCACGCGCCCGCCGGGGAGAGCCGACGTGCCTGCCCTGGAGGACCGACGTGCCCGAGGTCAGTCCTGGAGGTTCTCCGTCGTCCGTCCCGGTTCCCTGACCGGTGGCACGGGAACGGTCGCGGCCCCGCCCTCCCGGACCGCCCGCACCGCCGTCTCGTGGAGGTGCCGGCTGTCCTTCTCCGAACAGCACGGCACGGGGCTGCCCGACATGGTGAACCAGTCGGTCGCACCGGTGTACTGCACGGTGATCTGGGCCGTGTCGTCCGCCCAGGTCGTATGAATGGTCAGGTCCCCGGACAGGACACCGGCCTCGTCCGTGAGCACGCCACCGCGCCCGGAGAACACCCCACGAGTCGTCCACGACGCCCAAGCCATGACTCCAGGCTGACACCAGGACGGCGGATGCGCGACCCGCGGGCCGTCGCGCCCCGCGCCCCCGGGCCCGTCCCGTGTTCCGGTATTCGGATACGAGCGAAACATTCCTGCCGGGACGGCTGCGGTTCCCGCACCCGCCGATCCCCGGAGGAAGAAGCGCTGTTAACGCGAAAACGTCGGATCGTTGCTCATGAACAACGAATTCCGAAGGTGAACAGCTATTGACCTGCGGAACTCGTCAGGATTGCATGTCGCGCTGGGAGCGCCGAAAACCACTCATCACGTCCTCGTCTGGAGGCGATACCGCTCCCGCGCTCGCACACCACCCCTGCTTGATCGGAACCGCACGATGACCGACACGCTCAGCGCTCCCCAGGCGCTCGCCCCAGCGACCGGCCCCACCCCACAGAAGCTCAAGCGTTCCATCGGCGTCGTGGGCGGAACACTGCTCACGCTCTCCTGCGTGACGCCCGCCTCGACCCTTTTCGTGGTCGTACCGGACCTGTTCTCCAGCCTCGGCACGTACACCGCCCTCACCATCGCCATCGGCTCGCTGCTCTGCATCGCGGTCGCCTTCTGCTACTCGGAGCTCGGCACCCTCATCCCGAGCGCCGGCGGTGAGTACGCCATGGTGTCGACGATGGCGGGACGGCTGGCCGGGTGGCTGGTCTTCGTGCTCTCGCTGCTGGTCGTGATGATCGTGCCCCCGGTCATCGCCATGGGGACCGCCGACTACCTCGCGCCCGTCGTGCACATCCCCGCCCCCGTCGCGGGCGCCGGCGTCATGCTCCTAGCCACCCTCGCCGGCCTCCTGGACCTGCGCGCCAACGCGTGGATCACCGGGATCTTCCTCGTCCTCGAAGTGATCGCGGCGGCCGTCGTCGCCCTGCTCGGCTTCGCGCACTCCGAGCGCGGCGTCTCCGCGCTGGCGCAGGGATCGGTCGCCTCGTCGGACGGCGGCACGTCGACCGTCACCGCCATGATGGTGATCTCCGGGCTCGCGATCGCCCTCTTCATCACACAGGGCTTCTCCACGGCCGTCTACCTCTCCGAGGAGCTGGAGAACCCGCGGCGCAACGTCGCCCGTACCGTGCTCGCCACCCTCGCCATCTCCACGGCCGTCATCCTCGTCCCCGTCATCGCCATCACCCTGGGCGCACCGGACCTGGAGGCGCTGACCTCCGGCGACCTCAACACCATGGTCGCCGCCTGGTCCAACTCGGCCGTCGGTACCTTCGTCAGCCTCTGCGTCGCCCTCGCCATCATCAACGCGGGCATCGTGATGGTCATTCAGAACTCGCGGGTGCTGTTCGCCTCCGCCCGCGACAAGGCCTGGCCCGCGCCGGTCAACCACGCCCTGTCCCGGCTCGGCCGGTTCGGCTCCCCCTGGGTCGCGACCCTGATCGTCGGCGTGCCCGGGGCGGCCCTGTGCTTCGTCAACCTGGACACCCTGTACGGCGTCACGGGCGTCTCCGTCACCGCCATGTACCTGCTGGTCGCCGTAGCGGCCCTGCTCTGCCGCCGGGGCCCGCACCGCGAGGCACCGGCCTGGCGCATGCCGCTGTGGCCCGCGATCCCCGTACTGCTGATCGTCGTGCTCGCGTACATCCTGACCCAGCAGGAGACCGAGTACCTGCTGTGGACCGGCGGGATCACCGCGGTCGCCACGCTCTACTGGGCGTTCTACCTGCGGCCCCGCAAGGAGACCCACTGGACGGTCAGCATCCCGGAGGACGCGCAGCCCTGACCTCCGGACGGGGCGGGCCCCGTCGAGCCGTAACGAAGCGGGGCCCGGCCGGTGGCGGTCGGGCCCCGCGGGCGTGCATGCCCGCCCTGCCGGGAAGCAGCGGCGCGGCACCGGGGCGCGACCGGCCGGCTCCGGGCGTACGGCGGGCGACGCCTACGATGCCGACGGGCGGGCGGTCCCGCTCTCCTGCCGCCACCCACGAAATGGCCACGCGATGCCCGCCGTCCTCGTCCTCCTGCTCGCCGGAACCTGGCTGCTCTCGGGCGCCCTGGTCACCGGGACCGATCCGCTGATCGTCGCCGTGGGCCGTACCGCGGTGTGCTGCGCGGTACTCGCCGCCGTCGCCGCCTCCACCGCCGAGGGCCGGGCCGACCTGCGCCGGGCCGCCGCCCGGCCGGGCACCGTATGGCTGCTGGGCCTGCTCGGCTTCGCCGGGTACGCGGCCGGGACCCTGCTCGCCATCCCGCGCATCGGCACTTCGCTCACCAACCTCGTCGTCGCGCTGATGCCGTGCGCGTCGGTGGCGGTCGGCACGCTGTTCTTCGGCGAACGCTCCGGGGCGCGCAAGGCGGCGGGGGCGGTACTCGCCTGCGCCGCGGCAGCCGGGTACGCGGCGCTCGGCGCGGACGCGGGCGACGCCGACGGGGCCGGGCTGCTGCTGGTGGCAGCGGCGACCACGGCCTTCGCGGTGTACGGGTTCCTGTACCGCAAGCGGCTGGCGGGGCTGCCGCCGCTCGCCGTACTGCCCGTGCTCCTCGCGGCGGCCACCTGCCTGCTGCTCCCGATGGCCCTGCCCGCCCTGATCGCCCACCCGCCGACACCGGCCGCGATCGGCGGCATCGTGGTGCTGGGCGCCGCCGTCTACGCGCCCGCCTACCTCGTGCAGCACCGGCTGATCCTGCTCCGCGGCCCGGTCTTCACGGCCGCGGTGCAACTGGCCGTCCCCTTCACCGTGCGCCTCGGCGACTGGGCGCTGGGCACGGCCCCTGCCCCCTCGCCCGCCGAACTGCTGCTCCTCACGGCGTGCTGCGGCGGGATCGCCCTCGTGACCGTCCAGCCGCAGCCCCGCCTCGCCGGGGCCGAATGACCGGCGGACCGGCACGATGCGCGGGGCCGCGCGGAGCGGGCCGCCGACGACTGGAGGAACAATAGCCCCTGCCCCGTGGCCGACACCGGCCCGGGACGCGTCGCCCCGGGCCGGCGGACCCCGCGGACGGGCCCGCCGACCCGGGGCAGGAGCGGGCCGGACTCAGAAGGTCACGTCCGAGCAGGCGTAGAAGGCGTTGCCGGTGTCGGCGATCGTCCAGACCCCGAGGATCAGGTGCTTGCCCGATTTCTGCGGCAGGACCCCGTCATGGGTCACCGTGGAACCCGGCAGCCGGCCGCCGAAGGGCACGGTCAGGAACGGCTGCGGCTCCAGGTCGGCCCGGGTGAGGGGCCGGGTGGGGTCGTAACCGTCCTTGGTGATGTAGTAGCGGAAGTCGGTCGTGGCGTGCCGGGCGGTGATCCGCCAGCGGAAGGTGTAGCTCTGCCCACCGGTGACCTGCGTCGCGGGCCAGGCGCCGCCGCGCGGGTCGTCCAACTCGGAGAACCGGCCGTTGCCGCCCGCGCAGATGGTGCCGTCGACCGGGCCGCGGGCGGGGAAGCCCTTCGGGCCCTCGACGCTCGGCGGCTCCCACTGGATCTGGCCGCAGTTGCGCACGGTGCCGTTGCCGCAGAGCTGCTGACGGCTGATGGGGGAATCGGTGTAGCCATGGCTCTGGGCACTGCCGGTGGTGGCGAGGAGGGAGGCTCCGGCGATGCCGAGCCCGAGCAGTAACGAGGTGATCCTTCTGCGCATGCTTCGCTCCTGAGGGAGGTGTGGGGGCGCTGCGAGACGAGTGGGGGGCTCACCCCACCCACTAGGTCTAGACCAACTTCGAGACTAGTCAGGGCGATTGGTCGTGTCCATACCAAGGGGAAGCCCCCCCGGGCCGAGGAAGAGTCCCGAGGCAAGGGGGGTGTTCTCGGGCGAAGCAGGCGTACGCTGACAAAAAACTCCTGTGCACCGTGAGTGGGCGAGGGAGGCGGCGCATGACCGACCCCTACGGCTTCCTCGAGTTCCCCCGCCGGCCCGTCCCGGCACGCCCCGTCAGGGAGCGCCTCGGCGACTGGGGCGAGGTCTACGCGGGGCAGGCGACGCTTCCCCTCGTCTCCGAGCAGGCCGGGCGCTGCATGGACTGCGGCCTGCCGTTCTGCCACCACGGCTGTCCGCTGGGAAACCTCGTCCCCGAGTGGAACGCGTACGCGAGACGGGAGGACTGGCGGGCGGCGGCCGAGCGGCTGCACGCGACGAACAACTTCCCGGAGTTCACCGGGCGGCTCTGCCCCGCACCGTGCGAGGACGCCTGTGTGCTGACCATCAACGCGGCGCCGGTGACCATCAAGAACGTGGAGCAGGCGATAGCCGACCAGATCTGGGAGCGCGGGTACGCCGCACCGTGCCCGCCCGGCCGGCTCAGCGGGAGGACCGTCGCTGTCGTCGGCTCCGGCCCCGCCGGCCTGGCCGCGGCACAGCAGCTCACCCGCGCCGGCCACACCGTCGCCGTCTACGAGCGCGCCGACCGCATCGGCGGGCTGCTGCGCTACGGCGTCCCCGCGTTCAAGCTGGAAAAGCGCCACCTGGACCGGCGCATCGAGCAGATGCGGGCCGAGGGCACCGAGTTCCGCACGGGTGTGGACGTCGGAGTCGACCTCGATGCCGCCGAACTCGCCGCGCGGCACGACGCGGTCGTCGTCGCCGTCGGTGCGGGGGAGCGGCGGGACCTGCCCGTCCCCGGGCGCGAACTGAGCGGTATCCACCAGGCGATGGACTACCTGACCCTGGCCAACCGGGTCGCCGAGGGCGACCGCCCCTCGCCGGGCGTCAGCGCCGAGGGCAGACACGTGGTCGTGGTCGGCGGCGGGGACACCGGCTCGGACTGCCTGGGTACCGCCCTGCGCCAAGGAGCCGCCTCCGTGGTGCAGTTGGACATCAACCCGGAGCCGGGGGAGAACCGGCGGGACACCGAGCCCTGGCCCGTGCACCCGAAGGTCTACCGGATCTCCCATGCCCATGAGGAGGCCCGGGGGCGGGAGGGCGCGGACCCCCGGGTCTTCTCCTCGGTCACCCTTCGCTTCGAGGGGGACCGGACCGGCCGGGTGCGCGCGCTGCGCCTCGCGGAGGTGGAGCCCGGGGCCAGGACCCCGCGCCCGGGGACCGAACACGGCATCCCGGCGGACCTGGTCCTGCTCGCCCTCGGCTTCCACGGCCCCGAACGCGGCACGGGACTGGTGCGGCAGCTCGGCCTCGCCCTGGACGACCGGGGGAACTTCGCCCGGGACGCGGGTTTCGCGGCCGGGGCGACGGCACCGTCCGGCGCCGGGGCGCACGGGCTCTTCGTCGCCGGGGACGCGGGACGCGGTCCGTCCCTCGTGGTGTGGGCCATCGCGGAGGGGCGGTCCGCCGCTGCCGCCGTGGACCGCTGTCTGACCGGTTCCACGGTGCTGCCGGCGCCCATCGCCCCGGGAGACCGGCCCCTGACCGCCTGAACGGGCCCGGCGCGCCCGCCGGGCCCGGGGCTCAGGCCGTCGGGGCGCCCGCCACGCGGCGCTCGCCGCCGTTGCGCTCCTGCCACGCCCGGTAGACGTCGACCGCGCCCTCGTGCGGCTCATGGCGCATCGGGAGCCGCCGCTCGTCCCAGTTCTTGGCGAACTCCTCGTAGAAATTGCCGAGTTCGAAGTACTTGCGGTCGTCCACGTAGTGGGGTTCGTACTCCTCGCGGGTGGTGAGGAAGACGACCCCGTCGGGCGAGCAGTAATAGAGGGAGCCGAGGCACATCGGGCAGGGGTGGGCCAGTACGTAGATGGTGGTGCCGGTCAGGTGCTCGGTGCCCAGCTTCCGGCACGCCTCGCGGATGGCGAGGATCTCGGCGTGCGCGGTCGGATCGCCGGTCTGGGCGACCTTGTTCGCCGACTCGGCCAGGATTCTGCCGTCCTTGACGACGACGGTCGCGAACGGCCGGCCGCCCTCGTCGACGTTGCGTCGGGCGAGGCCGATGGTGCGCTGTGCGAAGTCCACGGGATTTCCTTCCGGGAGGGGCGGGCGCCGGGGCGCCCGAGGGAGGGCGGGGCGGTCCGGCGACGCCGTCGGCACGGACCGCCCCGCGGCCTGTCGGGCGGGCCGGGTCAGAAGGGCTTGGTCGGCAGGTACTTGCCGTCCAGGGTGATCACCGCGCGCTCGCCGCCCTCGGGGTCGGCGACCTTCTTGACGTCCAGCTTGAAGTTGATCGCGCTGATGATGCCGTCCCCGAACTGCTCGTGGACCAGGGCCTTCAGCGTGGTGCCGTAGACCTGGAGCATCTCGTAGAAGCGGTAGATCGTCGGGTCGGTGGGGATGCCGCCGGGAATGGAACCGCGGGTCGGGATGGTCTGCAGCAGCAACGTGTCGTCCTCGTCCAGGCCCAGGAGCTCGGCGACGGCCTCGGCCGAGCCCTTGGGCAGCGGGTGCTGGCCGAGCACGGCGGCGGTGACGAAGGCGACCGAGAGCCCTGCGGCGTCGGCGATCTGCTGCCACGAGACGTCCTTGCGCGTCTTGGCCGCGACGGCCTTGGCGGCGAGCTCCTGGCGGGCGGTGGCGTCGAACTGGGCGTGCACCATGGGAGGGGTTTCCTTTCGGGGGTGTGCCGTTCGCCGGAGGGGAGGGAACGGCGGGTTCTCGGGGGCTCAGGGCGGGAGCCGCGCCGGGGGAGCGATCAGGCGGTGAGGGTCGTCGGCCGGCCGACGGTGCCGAGCCGGTCGACGGTGCCGGTGGCGATGTCGTAGACCCAGCCGTGCAGGGTGAGCGCGCCGGTTGTCGTGGCCCGCGACACCGAGGGATGGGTGGCCAGGTTCGCCAGCTGACTGAGCACGTTCTCGCGCACCAGCGCCGCCACTTTCGCGGTCCCGGCCTCGACGGCGGTGGTACGGGCCACGGAGGCGTCCGCGTGCCGCAGCCAGTCGGCGATCGCGGGAGCGTCGCTGAGGTCGTGGTGCTCGGCGAGGGCGGTCATCGCGCCGCAGGCGGAGTGCCCGCACACCACGATGTCCGTGACGCCGAGGACGGCGACCGCGTACTCGATGCTGGCCGCCACACCGTCCGGTCCGGGGGTGTGGGCGGGAACGAGGTTCCCCGCCGTGCGGATGACGAACAGCTCGCCCGGCTCGCTCTGGGTGATCAGCTCCGGCACCACGCGGGCGTCGGAACAGCCGATGAACAGCGTGGTGGGCCGGTGGGCAACGGCCAGACGGGCGAAGAGCTCCGCCTTGGCCGGGAAGACGTCCTGCTGGAAACGCGCGATGCCCTCGCTCAGATCGTGCATGGTCACTCCCTTCGGAATCTGCCGGCCGGTGAGGCTGACGAGATCCACCATGCACGACCTGTGTCTATAGTGTCCAAGACGTGGTAACCATGATTGCTATCGATGACATCTATGGTTTGGTCGTGGCCCCGGACCCCGTCACCTGCGCTGTCTGCTCGTCGTCGCCGGGCGCACCGACTTCAGCCGTGCTGCAGAGGGCCCGTGCATCTCCCAGCCGACCCTCTCCCGGCGGATCGGGCAACTGGAGCGTGCCGTCG
Organism: Streptomyces sp. NPDC001732; assembly: GCF_053596315.1. Lineage (NCBI taxonomy): Bacteria > Bacillati > Actinomycetota > Actinomycetes > Kitasatosporales > Streptomycetaceae > Streptomyces > Streptomyces sp. NPDC001732. Next base: position 30,908 of record NZ_JBSFFY010000030.1, on the reverse strand, counting down.
GCGTCCGGCTGCTCGGCCGCGCGGGCCGCACCGTACGGCTCATCGACGCGGGCGAGACTCATGTGCACGCGCCCGTCGTGTGCTGCCCCCGGCCTGACGCGACCGTCGGTCCGGCACGGCCGTCGGTCCGGCGCGGTGGAGGGAAATCGTGAACCGAAAATAAAAATCAGATCAGTATTATTAACGATCATATTCATGATGGGTGCAATGGTTCATGATTAACCGTTCGTATGTAATCCATTCAAGAGGGAATCGAGCGGGGTGACAATTCTCGCCACGGCTGCCCCGGAGCGCCGGCGCGAGGCTTGAATTCGACGGTTGAGTCCGGTGAGTGGGGAAAAGTTAGTAGGGCGGGTTCGCCCGGCAGTCGCACTCGGGCCCACGGGACCGCAAGGCGGCTCGTGCCATCCAGGAAGTTCAAGATTCATTCGCGCGTGGCGGGTGGCGGTCGACGCGCTGTTCCGGCATGTCCCGGGGCGGCGGAAGGCTGTCTCCTTCCTGATCCGTGCGCCGTTCTGTGCTGGTTCCTTTCGTAAAGGTGCTGTGAGTGGAAAATCGTGAACCGCTGCCCGGCGGTGATCCGGAAGCGGAGTCCGGTCCCGCCCGCGGGGCGGGGGAGTCCCTGCGGTCGACGCGCGCCGTCCTGCGTGTGTCGGGGTACCCGCTCCTGCTCACGGCCACGGTTTCGGTGGCCGCCGCGGCACTGTGTCTCGACTGGGACCCCGATCGGGTGAGCCCGCTCTTCCTGATCGGCGTCATCACGTATCTCACCGCTCTCGAACGCCTGATTCCGTACCGGCGTGCCTGGCATCCGAACCCCAGGGAATGGCGTTGGTACGGCGTCTACTTCCTGCTGACGATGGCGGGCAGCGCCTTCGCGCAGTACATGGTCTCCACGACGGTTTCCCTGGTGTCGCCGGACGAGCCGATGCTCAATCTCTGGGCGGAAATACCCGGGGCATTGCTGACCGGTTCACTCGCCAGTTATCTGGTCCATCGATTCGGTCACACCAATGCGATACTCTGGCGATTCCACGGCGTGCATCACGTGCCGGAAAAGGTCAATGTCGCCAATAATGGCGTCAATCATGTCCTTGACATCGTCCTTGCCCAAGGGTTTGTTCAACTGGCTCTGGCGCTGGTCGGTTTCTCCCGTGAATCCGTATTCGTCGTCGGGCTCTTCGTGGCCGCCCAGGGATATTTCGTCCACGCCAATATCGACATACGTATCGGCCGGCTCAACCATGTGTTCGCCAGCCCCGAACAGCACCGGTTGCACCACAGCACCGACCTGTCCGAGGCGGGCCACTACGGCTCCGATCTGTCGATCTGGGACCACGCCTTCGACAGCTACACCTGGCGGCCCGGCCGCGAACCGGTCGCCGTCGGACTCGGCGACCCCGCGACGTTCCCCCGCACCGGGGAGATCGTCGCCAGCCTTCTCCACCCCCTGCGCCGTGCGAAGAGGGGCGGAGCCGGTTCTTCCTGAACCGCCCCCTCCCACGGGAAAGCGCACGGATCCGGAACGACACCGGTGCGCGGCCGCACGGCTCCCCGGAGCCGCCCGGCCGCGGGGCACCGCAGTGCCCGGAAATCCGTACCGCCTCTCCTGCCCCTTCTTCTTGTATCCGTGCCGTGCCGTGCCGTGCCGCGGCGCCATGACTTGAGGAGTACGACCTTGCCCGACGTGAACAGTGCCTCTGTGAGCGACAAAGTGGCGATCATCGGCATGGGCTGCCGCCTGCCCGGCGGTGCGTCGGACCCCCGTACGTACTGGCAGAACCTCATGGAGGGCAAGGACTGCATCACACCGACACCGTCGGACCGCTACGACGTCGGCACGCTCGGCAGCCGGCACAAGGAGAAACCCGGGCGGTTGATCGGCGGCCGGGGCGGATACATCGACGGTTTCGACGAATTCGACCCCGCCTTCTTCGGCATCAGCCCGCGCGAGGCGGACCACATGGACCCCCAGCAGCGCAAACTGCTGGAGGTCGCCTGGGAGGCACTGGAGGACGGCGGCCAGCGGCCGGAGGAACTCGCGGGCAGCAACACCGCCGTGTTCGTCGGGGCGTTCACCCTGGACTACAAGATCCTCCAATTCTCCGACCTGGGATTCTCATCGCTGGCCTCCCACACCGCCACCGGCACCATGATGACGATGGTCTCGAACCGTCTCTCGTACTGCTTCGACTTCCGCGGCCCCAGCCTGTCGATCGACACCGCGTGCAGCTCCTCCCTGGTGGCGGTGCACCTCGCCTGCCAGAGCCTCAACAAACGGGAGACCGACCTCGCACTGGCCGGCGGAGTGCTGCTGCACATGGCGCCGCAATACACCATCGCCGAGACGAAGGGCGGATTCCTGTCCCCCGACGGCCGCTCGCGCGCGTTCGATGCCGCGGCCAACGGCTACGTACGGGCCGAGGGTGTGGGAATCGTCGCCCTCAAGCGCCTGGACGACGCCCTGCGCGACGGCGATCCGATCCACGCGGTGATCCTCGGCACGGGGGTCAACCAGGACGGCCGGACCAACGGCATCACCGTGCCCAACGCGGACGCCCAGGTCTCCCTCGTCCGGCGCGTCTGCGGCGAGGCCGGCATCACGCCCGGCGACCTCCAGTACGTGGAGGCGCACGGCACCTCCACACCCGTCGGCGACCCGATCGAGGCGAACGCCCTGGGCCGGGCACTGGCCGAGGGCCGCAGGCCGGACTCCGCCTGCTACGTGGGCTCCGTCAAGGCGAACATCGGACACACCGAAGCGGCGGCGGGCATCGCCGGACTGATCAAGACCGTGCTCTGCCTCAAGCACCGCCTCATCCCGCCCCACATCAACCTGGACCGGGTCAACCCCGCCATCGACCAGGAAACCTCCCCGTACCGCATCCCGGTCGAGCCGACCCGATGGCCCGAGCACGAGGGCCCCGCACGGGCCGGGGTGAACTCGTTCGGCTTCGGCGGCACCAACGCGCACATCGTGCTGGAGGAGGCACCCGTACGCGACGTACGGCCGGACACGCCCGGCGAACGGGCCTGGAACATCCTTCCGCTGACCGCCCGTACCCCGGAAGCCCTGCCGGAGGTGGCAGCAGGAATCCGCCGCGAACTGGCGGGGGAGAACGGCACCGAGGTGTCGCTGCCCGACCTCGGCCACACACTGGCCCGGCGCCGCCAGCACCTGGAGTCGCGGCTCTCCGTCGTGTACTCCTCGCGGGCCGAACTGGACGAGAGGCTCGCCGCGTTCCTCCGTGGCGAACCGCACCCCGGCGTCACCCACGGCAGACGGCTCGACACCGAACAACGCGGCCTGGTCTGGGTCTTCACCGGAATGGGACCGCAGTGGTGGGGCATGGGGCGCCAACTGTTCGAGAGCGACGAGGTGTTCCGGGAGGCCGTCACCCGCTGCGACCGGGCCGTCCGCTCGATCGCTGGCTGGTCCCTGATCGAGGAGATGACCGCCGACGAGCCCGGCTCGCGCATGGGCGAGACCTGGCTCGCCCAGCCCGCCAACTTCGCCGTACAGGTGGGACTGGCGGCCATGTGGCGTCACCACGGCGTGCGGCCCGATGCCGTGGTCGGCCACAGCACCGGTGAGGCAGCCGCCTTCTACGAGGCGGGGGTCTACACCCTGGAGGACGCGGTCAGGATCGTGCTGCACCGCAGCCGGCTCCAGCAGAAACTGACGGGAACCGGAACCATGCTCGCCGTGAGCCTGCCCGAGGAGGAGGCCCAGCGCCGAGTGGCCGCCTACGGCGACCGGGTCTCCGTGGCGGCGGTCAACAGCCCCTCGGCGGTCACCCTGGCCGGGGACCGGGACGCACTGGCCGAACTGGCCGGGGAGCTGGAAGCGGAGCAGGTTTTCGCCAAGTTTCTGACGGTGGAGGTGCCGTACCACAGCGTGGGCATGGAGTCGATCAAGGACGAACTGCTGGCCTCGCTGGACGGCATCACCCCCCGGGCCGCGACGGTACCGGTCTACCTGACCGGACAGGAGGGCACGGCGCACGGCACCGAACTGGACGCGGACTACTGGTGGAGGAACGTCCGCGACCGGGTCCGCTTCCGCTCCGCGGTCGACCGGCTCGCCGACGACGGCTACGGGCTGTTCCTGGAGATCGGTCCGCATCCGGTGCTCGCCCACTCCATCCGCGAGTGCCTGGAGAACCGGGGTACGACCGTCCGGACCCTGCCGTCGATCCGCCGCCAGGAGAACGAACCGGAACGGTTCGCCACCTCACTGGCGGAACTCCACAACCTCGGCGTCCCCATCGCCTGGGACACCCTCCACCCGGCGGGGAACCCGGTGCCCCTGCCCCGGTACCCGTGGCGGCGCGACCGCTACTGGACGGAGCCAGCGCCGGTCGCCCAGGTCCGTCTCGGCCGGGTGGACCACCCCCTGCTGGGCCGTCGTACCACGGACACCGAACCCACCTGGCACGCCACCCTGGACACCGAGCGACTGCCCTACCTCGACGACCACCGCATCCAGTCCACCGTGGTCTTCCCGGCGGCCGGATACCTGGAAATGGCCACCCAGGCCGTCCGCTCCCTGACCGGCGGCACCCACGCCGTGCTGACGGACATCGAGTTCCGCAAGGCCCTGTTCCTGCCCGAGGGCGAGGACCGGGACGTGCGCCTGACCCTCTCGTCGCAGAACGCGGCGTTCACGATCGCCTCGGCCGGGCAGGACGGGAACGACCGGGCGGTGCACGCCAGTGGTGTCGTGCGCTCCGGACAGCCGCGCCCGGTCGGACCCCCGCTCGACGCCGAGGCCCTCCGGGCCCGGACCCGGCGCAGGCTGACCGGAGAGGACTGCTATACGGCACTGGCCGCGCTGGGGTACCACTACGGCCCCGCGTTCCGGGCCGTCGAGGAGGTGTGGATCGGCTCCGGCGAGGTGCTCGCCCGGCTCCGCCCGCCGGCGGCGATCGGCGACGACGCTGCCGGACACCACATCCACCCCGTGCTGCTCGACGCCTGCTTCCAGTCGTTGCTGGCGACGCGACTCGCCGACACCGGGACCGGGGAGGCACCGGACGGGCCGCCCTCCGGCATCCGCCTGCCACTGTCGATCGACGAGATGTGCCTGGCCCCGGTGGGAGACCGGCCGATCTGGGTGCACGCGACGGTGACCCGCGACGACGCGGACGAACTCGTCGGTGACATGACCGTCCACACGGACGACGGCGTTTCCCTCGGCACCATCCACGGCTTCCGCGCCGCCGACGTGGAGAAGGCGTCCACGGCGGTCGGCCTCGGCACGATCGACTCCTGGCTCGCCGAAACAGTCTGGATCGACCGGCCCTTCGCACCGGACGAGGACGAGAGCGGGAACGTGGCCCCGGCCGTGGCCGACGCCGACGGGCCTCCTGTCTCCACCGGCGGCGACTGGCTCGTGTTCGCCGACGGCCGGGGCGTCGGCGACGCCCTGAGCGCCCTGCTCACCGAGCGCGGCGAACGATGCCACCTGGTGCGCCCGGGAGACACGTACCGCAAGGGCGACGACGGCCGGGAGTTCACCGTCGTCCCGGACTCCGTCGCCGACCTGGAACGGCTCCTCACGGACCTGGACGACGGCGGGACCGACCCGGAGGACGGCGAGCCGGGCACACCGTCCGTCGGCACCGTCGTCCACCTGTGGAACCTCGACCGGCCGCACCTGGCCGAAGCCACCCCGCAGGACCTCGTACGGCACAGCGGGACCGGGGCGTACTCACTGATCGCGCTCGCCCGGACGCTGCTGGGCCGCGGCGCGGCGGGCCGGCTGCACATCGTGACCCGCGGCGCGCAGCCCGTGGGACCCGGCGAGACGGTCGAACCCCTGGGCGCACCCGCGTGGGGCGTCGGCCGGGTGCTCAGGCACCAGGAACTGACCTCCCACCGCGGCAAACTGATCGACCTGGACCCCGGCACCCGGGGCGAGGACGCACACCGCGCCGAGGCACGCGCCCTGCTGCGGGAACTGCTGAGCGACGACGAGGAGGAGATCGCGCTGCGCGGCGCGAATCGCCTCACCAGCAGGATCCGGCAGGCCGAAGGGCTCACCCACCCGCTCCCGCTGCGCCTGCGCACCGATGGCGACTACCTCGTCACCGGCGCCTTCGGGGCCCTCGGCCGGCTGCTCTGCCGGACCCTCGTCCGACGCGGCGCGCGCAGCCTGATCCTGGTCGGACGCACCGTACTGCCGGAGCGCTCCGCCTGGCGGGACCTGGACCCCGCCGGCGCCCCCGGCCGGGCCGCGGCCTTCGTCAAGGAACTGGAGGCGCTCGGGGCACGGGTGGTCCTGGCACCGCTCGACATCACCGACGAGGCCGCGTTCACGTCCTGGCTGGAGACCCACCGCAGCACCGACCCGCTGCCGATCCGCGGGGTGTTCCACCTCGCGGGCCAGGTCCGCGACACCCTCGTCCCGGACATGGACCGGCAGACGTTCGCCGCCGCCCACGACCCCAAGGCCGTCGGCGCGTACCTGCTGCACCGCCATCTGCGCGACGAACCCCTGGACCACTTCGTCCTGTTCGCCTCGATCGCCTCGCTGCTGACCACGGCGGGCCAGACCAACTACGCGGCGGGGAACGCCTTCCTGGACGCACTGGCCCAGCACCGCCGGGCACTCGGCCTGCCGGGACTGAGCCTGGACTGGGGCCCGTGGGCCACCGGCATGATCGAGGAACTGGGACTCGTCGGGCACTACCTCCACAGCCGGGGGATGAGCTCGCTCGCCCCCGACGTCGGCATGGCGGTCCTGGAACGCGTCATCGGCCAGGACCGGCCCCAGCTGCTCGTCGCGACGGTCGTGGACTGGCCGGTGTTCCTGGCCTGGTACGCGACGCCGCCCGCACTGGTCGCCGAACTGGCGAAGACGGCCCCGGCCGGGACGGCCGACGGGACGGGCGAGGGCATCCTCGACGTCTTCCGCGCGGCGGACGCGACGGAACGCCTGGCGCTGGTGGCCGGACGGTTCACCGCCCTGACCGCCTCGGTGCTGCGGACGGGCCCGGAACGGATCGATCCGCAGGCAGGGCTCAACGCACTGGGGCTCGACTCCCTCCTGGCGATGGAACTGCGCGCCCGCCTCAGCACCGAACTCGGCGTCGCCCCGCCGGTGGTGGCACTGCTCAGCGGCACCCCGGTCGGCGAACTGATCCAGCAGCTCCACGACGGCCTCGCCGAGGCGGTGGCCCACGAGGCGGGCGGGGACGGCGCGGGCGAAGTGGAGGTGTTCGAGGACGAACTGCGCCACCCGCTGACGCAGAACCAGAAGGCCCTGTGGTTCCTCAGGCAGCTCAACCCCGACGGCTACGCGTACAACATCGGCGGCGCCGTCGAGGTCCGGGTCGAGCTCGACCCCGACCTGATGTTCGAGGCAGTCCGCTGCATGGTCGCCCGCCATCCCGCGCTGCGGACCAACTTCCTCACGGTGGACGGCGTCCCGCTGCAACAGGTCTCGTCGGACACCGAACCGGACGTCGCGCTGTTCGACGTGCAGGACCAGGAGTGGGAGGACATCCACAGCACGATCGTGGCCGAATACCGCAGGCCGTACGACCTGGAGCACGACCGGCTGTTCCGCTTCCGCCTCTTCAAGCGCGGCCCCGACCGCTGGGTGATCATGAAGGCGGTCCACCACATCGTCTCCGACGCGATCTCGACGTTCACCTTCATCGAGGAACTCCTGGCGGTGTACGAGGGGCTGCGCCAGGGGCAGGCACCCTCGCTGCCGCCCGTCACCGCGCGCTACCTCGACTTCCTCAACGCCCAGAACCGCTTCCTGGCCGGACCCGCGGCACCGCGCATGCTCGATTACTGGCGCGCGCACCTGCCGGCCGAGGTGCCGACCCTGGAACTGCCCGTCGACAAGCCCCGGCCCGCCGTGCAGACGCACAACGGGGCGTCGGAGTTCTTCGTCCTGGACACCGGCCTCAGCGCCCGGGTGCACGACCTGGCCCGCGAGCACGACGTGACCCCGTTCATGGTGCTGCTGAGCGCCTACTACCTGCTGCTGCAACGCTACTCGGGCCAGGACCAGGTCATCGTGGGCAGTCCGGTGACCGGCCGGACCGAGCAGGACTTCGCCTCCGTCTACGGCTACTTCGTCAACCCGCTCCCGCTGCACGCGGACCTGTCCGGCGACCCGACGGTCGCCCAGCTACTGCAACAGGTGCGGAGCACCGTGCTGGGCGGACTGGACAACCAGGAGTACCCGTTCGTCCTGCTGGTGGACGAGCTCGGACTCCAGCACGACCCGAGCCGCTCCGCGGTGTTCCAGGCGATGTTCATCCTGCTCACCCACAAGGTCGCCACCGAGAAATACGGCTACCGGCTCCAGTACATCGAACTCCCCGAAGAAGAAGGGCAGTTCGACGTCACACTCTCCGTCTACGAGGACGAGGCGGAACACCGCTTCCACTGCGTGCTGAAGTACAACACCGACCTGTTCCTGCCCGAGACCATGCGGCGGATGGCGGCGCACTACACCACCCTGCTCGACAGCATGACCACGGCACCGGCCGACCGCCCCACCAGCCGGCTGGAGATGCTCGGCGCCCGGGAGCGCGAGCTGCTGGTCGGCGAATGGAGCGGCGCCCGGCGCGCCGCGGCACGACAGCCCGGCACGGGCCGCCCGCGCCCGGTGCACCGGCTGTTCGGCGAGGTGGCCGCCCGCCGCCCGGACGCCGTCGCCCTCACGGTTCCGGCCCGCCACGGCGCACCCCACCGGATGCGGTACGCGGAACTGGACCGGAAGTCCGAGGAACTGGCCCGCCGGCTGCGAGGGCTCGGCGCGGGCACCGGCTCGGTGGTGGCGCTCTGCCTGGAGAAGTCGCCGGACCTCGTCGTCGCCCTGCTCGCGGTGCTCAAGGCCGGTGCCGCGTACCTCCCGATCCCGCCCGACCACCCGGCCGACCGCGCCGCCCACACGGTACGGAGCACGGCCGTCACCCTCGTCGTCGTCGAGGACGACGCCCGCCGGGACCGGATGGCCGGGCTGCCGGCCCGGACCCTGACACTGCGGGAACTGCACGAGGCGCCCCTCGGGGAGGACGGGCCGAGAACCGCGGAACCCGACGACGAGACCTGCCTCGACACACCCGCGTACGTCATCAACACCTCCGGCTCGACCGGCCTCCCCAAGGCCGTGCAGGTGAGCCACCGGAGCCTCGCCTCGGCCTACGGGGCCTGGCACGACGAGTACCGGCTGGACCACGACGTGCGGGTGCACCTCCAGATGGCCGCCCCCTCCTTCGACGTCTTCACCGGCGACGTGGTGCGCGCCCTGTGCTCGGGCGGCAGCCTGGTCCTGGTCGACCGCGATCTGCTCTTCGACACCGAACGCCTGTACACCACCATGCGTGAGGAACACGTCGACTGCGCGGAATTCGTCCCCGCCGTCGTCCGCGGCCTCATGGACCACTGCGAACGCGAGGGGCGGCGGCTGGACTTCATGCGCCTGCTGGTCGTCGGCTCCGACGTGTGGAAGGCGGGGGAGTACCGGCGGCTGCGCGAGCTGTGCGGGCCGGACACCCGCCTGCTCAACTCCTACGGGGTCACCGAGGCCACCATCGACAGCGCCTTCTTCGAAGGCCCCCTCGACGACCTGGAGCCCGGACGGACGGTGCCCGTCGGACGCCCCCTGGGCAACAGCACACTGCACGTGCTCGACCGGCACGGCGAACCCGTGCCGCCCGGCGTGCCCGGCGAACTGTGGATCGGCGGCGACGGCGTCGCCCTCGGCTACGCGGGCGACCCGGAACTGACGGCCCGGCGCTTCGTCACCCGCACCCTGAGCCGGGAACCCGGCGCCGTCCCCGAACGCCTCTACCGCAGCGGCGACGCGGCCCGCTGGGACGCCGAGGGACGGATCCACCTGCTCGGACGCATCGACAGCCAGGTGAAGCTCCGCGGCCACCGGATCGAGATCGGCGAGATCGAGGCCCACCTCGCCCAATGGCCCGAACTGGCCGGAGCGGTCGTCACGGTGCGCCCCGACGCCCGGGGCGAGGAGATGCTCTGCGCCTACTGCGTACCGGCACCCGGCACGGAGCTGGACCGGCGCGCGCTGCGCCGGCACCTCGCCGATCTGCTGCCCGCCTACATGGTTCCCACGCACTTCACCGCCCTGCCGCGGCTGCCGCTGACCGCCAACGGGAAGATCGACCTCGCTGCCCTGCCCGAACCCCGGCCCGACGCCGACGACGGGCCCGAGGAGACGCTGCGCACACCGTTCGAAGTGAGCATGGCCCGGCACTGGAAGGAACTGCTCGGACTGGAACGGGTCGGCCTGGCACACGAGTTCTTCGAGGCCGGGGGCAGCTCGATCAAACTGATCGAGCTCATCCACCGGCTGCGCAAGGAATTCGGCGTCGGCATTCCCGTCAGCCTGCTGTACCGGGTCACCACCCTGCACGGCATGGCCGCGACCGTGGAACGACTCGCCACCGGAGGAATCTCCGACGACCTGCCCTGCCTGAGCTTCAACGGCGACCGGGAACCCACCGTGTTCTGCTTCCCGCCCGCGGGTGGCCACGGCCTCGTCTACCGGGAGTTCGCCGCCCGGCTCCCCGAGTACCGGCTCATCGCCTTCAACTACGTCCCCGGCACGGACAAGGTGACCCGCTACGCCGACCTCGTCGAGTCACACCGGCCCGAGGGAAAGTGCCTGCTGCTCGGCTACTCGCTCGGCGGGAACCTCGCCTTCGAAGTGGCCAAGGAGCTCGAGGGCCGCGGACGCCAGGTCGCCCACGTGATCGTGCTGGACTCGTACCGCATCGTCGAACCCTACGAACCCGGCCACGAACACCTCGCGGTCTTCGAGACCGAACTCGCCGAACACCTGCGCAAACACACCGGATCGGACGCCGTCGCCCGCGAGACCCTCGACCACGCCGCGGAATACCTGGCCTTCTGCGGCCGCACACCGAACCTCGGCGAGGTGACCGCGACCGTCAGCGTCGTCACGGACGAGGAGAAGACGGAACTCTACGCCGCCGGCGCACGCGGCACCTGGCACGGCAGCTCGACCACGGCGACGGCCGTGCTGCGCGGCTCGGGCATCCACGCCGACATGCTCGACCCCAAGCACGCGACACACAACGCCGAGCTGGTGCGCGGCATCCTCCAGGAGGGCGCGAGCGATGTCCGATGAGACGGCCGACCCGTGGAGCACCCGGGAAGGAGGGAAGGACGGCGGTCCCCGCGTCATCGTGATCGGCGCGGGCGTCGCCGGAATGTCCACCGGGTGCTACGCGCAGATGAACGGGATGCGCTCCCGCATCTTCGAAAAACACGTCCTGCCCGGCGGCTGCTGCACGGCCTGGTCGCGCGACGGATACATCTTCGACTACTGCATCGAATGGCTGATCGGCACCGCCGCCGGCAACGAGGCCAACCAGGTGTGGCGCGAACTGGGGGCGCTCGACGGCAAGAGCATCACCAACTTCGAGATGTTCAACCGGGTCGTCGACGAGACCGGACGGGCGGTGGTCTTCTACAACGACCCGGACCGCCTGGAGCAGCACCTGCTCGAACTCTCGCCCGCCGACGCCCGGCCGATCCGCTCGTTCTGCCGCGACCTGCGCCGGTTCCTCGACATCGAGCTGTACCCGTTCCTGACCGCCCCCGCACTGCGCACCGTGCGCGAACGGGCGTCGATGCTGCGCACCGTCCTGCCCGCCTTCCGCCTGTTCTGGCGCACCGCCGCGACACCGATGCACGAATTCGCCGACCGGTTCCAGGACCCGCTGCTGCGCCGGGCGTTCCGCAACATCTTCTTCCAGGACCCCGAGGGCTTCCCGCTCCTCCCGTACCTTTTCAACATGGCCGGCGCCCATCACCACAACGCCGGTTTCCCACAAGGAGGTTCACTGGGCCTGGCCCGGTCGATCGAGGAGCGCTACACCGCGCTCGGCGGGGAGATCAGCTACCGGGCGCGGGCCGAACGGATCCTGGTCGAGGACGGGCGAGCCGTCGGGATCGAACTGCGCAACGGCAGAAGGTACTACGCCGACCACGTCGTCTCGGCCTGCGACGGCCACACCACGATCCACGGCCTGCTGCAGGGCCGCTACACCGGACCGCGGGTCGACAAGCTGTACAACGAACTGCTGCACCGCCCCGGCACCCTGTTCCCCGCCGTGGTCTCGGCCTTCGTCGGGATCGAGGGCGACCTGGGCCCCGACCGCGCCCACAGCACCACCTACCTGCTCCCGCCCGAGGACGCCGCACGACTCCCCGGCGCCCTGCAGAGCAGCGTGGTGGTCCAGCTGCGCTCCGACTACTCGGACGGATTCGCCCCACCCGGAAGATCGGTGATCCACTGCACCTACTTCAGCGACTTCGAGTACTGGAAGGACCTGCGCGCCACCGACCGCAAGGACTACCGGGCCCAGAAGCGCCAAGTCGCCGCATTCGTGAGGGACTTCCTGGAGCGCCGCATGCCGGGCACCGGCGAGCGCATCGAACTGGTCGACGTCGCCACCCCGGCGACCACCCGGCGCTACACCGGCAACCACGGCGGCTCCATCCTGGCCTGGAAGGCGTTCTCCGACGCCGACGACATCGCGGCCAAACTGGTCGGCAAGGACCGCATGCGCCTGCCCGGCCTGCACGGATTCTCCATGGCGGGCCAATGGGTCGGCATGGGCGGCCTGATCCGCGCCGCGTCCACCGGCCGCTTCGTCGTCCAGTACCTCTGCGACGAGCTGGGGCGCGGATTCACGGCCTCCGAGAGCCCGGGAACCGGGCCCTGGCACCCCGGAAAGCTGGGCCGGCTGCCCCAGCTCGACAAATGGTCCGCGCGCGGGGACATCCGCACATGAACCGCGCAGAGGGACTTCGCACATGACCACCGAGGAGAACACATCCATGCCGCGATCCGCACGCGAGTCGATGATCATCATCGGCGCGGGGCTCGGTGGTCTGTCCACCGGCTGCTACGCCCGGATGAACGGCTACCGGACCCACGTCCTGGAGATGCACGAACTGCCCGGCGGCTGCTGCACGGCCTGGGACCGCGGCGACTTCACCCTGGACCCCTGCGTCAGCTGGCTCCTGGGCAGCGGCCCCGGCAACGAGATGCACCAGATCTGGCTGGAGCTCGGCGCACTGCAGGGCAAGGAGGTACGGCACTTCGACGTGTTCAACGTCGTACGCGGCCGGTGCGGCCGGTCCGTGTACTTCTACTCCGACCCCGACCGGCTCCAGGCCCACCTCACGGAGATCTCGCCCGCCGACGCCGGTCTCGTCCGCGACTTCTGCAGGCAACTGCGCGTCTTTCGCAAATGCCTCGCCGTCTACCCGTTCCTCAAACCCGTCGGACTGATGCCGCCCCTGGAACGCTGGCGCATGCTGGCCTCGTTCGTCCCGTACTTCAACGTCGTGCGCAAAACCATCGGCACCCTGATGACCGACTACTCGGCGAGGTTCAAGGACCCCCTGCTGCGCGAGGCGTTCAACTTCATCCTGTACGAGAAGCACCCGGCCTTCCCCGTACTGCCGTTCCACTTCCAGCTCGCCTCGCACGCCAACCTCTCCGCGGGCGTCCCCGAGGGCGGATCGCTCGGACTGGCCCGGTCGATCGAGCGGCGCTACCGCGGGCTCGGCGGCGAGATCACGTACAACGCCAAGGTCGAGGAAGTACTCGTCGAGGACGACCGGGCCGTCGGGGTGCGGCTCAGCGACGGGCGCGAACTGCGCGCCGACATCGTCGTCTCGGCCTGCGACGGACGCACCACGATGATGGACCTGCTGAAGGGCCGCCACCTCAACGAGGCGTACCACCGCCTCTACACCCGGACCATCGAACAGCCCGGCATGGTGTTCCCCGGCTACTTCACCCTCTTCCTCGGCCTGCGCCGCGACTTCCCCGACGCCGACCCCTGCACCACCTACCTGCTCGACGAGGCGGAAGCGGACGAACTGACCGGCATCAGGCACCCCAGCATCAACGTCCAGTTCCGCAGCAGGCACTACCCGGAACTCTCCCCGGCCGGAACGAGCATCGCCTACGTCACCTACTTCTGCGACATCGCCCCCTGGCGCGCCCTGGACGAAGGCCCGGAACAGGTGACCCGGTCCCGCGGCGGACAGGAACTGCACACCCTGCCGGTGCGCCACGGCCGCGGCTACTACGCGGCCAAGCGCCGCGCCCGCGAGGCACTCGTCGCCTTCCTGGAACGGCAGCACCCCGGCATCACGGACGCGATCGCCGTGCGCGACGTGTCCAGCCCGCTCACCCAGGTCCGCTACACGGGCAACTACGACGGCACGGTGCTCGGCTGGCAGCCCTTCGTGGAGAGCGGGGAGACGCTGGAGAAACTCATCAAGAAACACGGCCCCGGACTGCCGGGGCTGCGGAACTTCTACCAGTCCGGCGTATGGGCGACCACGGGCGGCCTGATCCGCGCGGCGGCGGCCGGCCGGCACGTCATGCAGTTCATCTGCCGGGACGACGGCCGGACGTTCACCGCGTCCGTCGACGAGAGCGGGCCGCCCCCCACCCACCTCGTGGTGCCGGTGGGCCCCCGGCAGGTCGCACGGTCCGCCACCGAGGGCCGCCCGGCCCTCGCGGAGAGGAAGGGAACGGGATGAGGGCCAGGAAATGGGTGGTGCGCGAGCACATCGAGGGCGTCCCCGACGTCGAGCGGGTCTACGGGCAGGTGGAGGAGGAGATCGACACCGAACTCGCACCCGACGAAATGCTGTTGAGGACACGCTACGTATCGGTCGACCCCTACCTCCAGGGCATCGCGCTGGACACCCCGCTCGGGGCGCACATGGGGGCCGACTCGATCATGGAGGTGCTGGAGGCGGGACCGCTGGCCGCCCACCGGCCCGGCGACCTGGTGCAGGGCTTCGGCGGGTGGCGCACCCATCTCGTCAGCAACGGCGCCGCCACCCCCTGGCAGACCGGGACGTTCCCCATGGTCTTTCCGGCCTACCGCCGCCTGGACCCCGGCTGGTTCGACGACGCGCTGCCGCTGTCCACCGCGCTGAGCGTCATGGGCGGCCCGGGAATGACGGCCTGGGGCACCCTCACCAAGTTCATGTCGGTCCGCCCGGGGGACACCGTTGTGATCAGCGGCGCCTCCGGTTGTGTCGGCTCGCTGGTCGGCCAGCTGGCCAAGCTCGCCGGTGCCAGGGTGGTCGGCACCACCTCGACGACGGAGAAGGCGGGCTACCTGGAGGAGCTGGGATTCGACGCGGTCGTCGTCTACCGCCACGGGGACAGCCACGACGCGGTGTGCGACGCCCTCCTGTGGGCGGCACCGGACGGAGTCGACAAGTACTTCGACAACCTGGGCGGCACCGTCACCGACGCCGTGTTCTCCATGCTCAACGTCGGCAGCCAGGTGGCCGTCTGCTGGCAGTGGGCCACCCAGGTGGGCCGGGACGTCATGGGGCCGCGGCTGCTCCCGCACATCATGTTCCCGCGCACCCACGTGCGCGGGATCTTCTCGCTGGAATGGTTCACCGAACAGAACTGGCAGGCGCTCCACGACGAACTCGGCGGCCTGGTGCGCCGGGGCGAGGTGCGCTGCGGACACACCCTCCACCACGGCTTCGACAACATCCCGGACGCCTACCACAGCCTCTACCGGGACACCGGGGCCAGCCGGGGCAAGGTACTCGTCGAGCTCTGACCCCCGGCCCCGGAGCACCCCTTCCCGCCCGCCCTCGCAGACCCTCGTTCCCGTGCAAGCCAGGAGGTTCAGTGTCCTGCCCCGCCGACTCCCGTACGCGCCCCGGCCCGCCTATGCTGCCCCTGCACCGTCTCGCGTTCGACCCGCCCGGCCCGCCCAGGCCCGTCGAACTGCCCGACGGGACCCCGGCCTGGCTGGTGAGCCGGTACGCCGACGTACGGAAGGTACTGACCGACAGCCGGTTCGGACGCGCGGCACTGCACTCCCCGGACGCCCCGTCCCTGTCCGGCGAGACCGGCCTGGTCGGCAGCCTCGACCTGATGTTCAACCAGGACGGCGAGGACCATCTGCGGCTGCGCCGCACCCTGCGGCGCGCCTTCACCCCGAGGGCCGTGGCCCGCTGGCGGCCCTGGATCGCGGAGATCGTGGAGGAGTGCCTGGACGAACTCGTGGACCGGGCACACCCGGTGGACCTGGTGTCCGGCTTCACCCTGCCGCTGCCGGTCGCGGTGATCAGCAGACTGATGGGCCTCGACGCCGGGGCGCGGGACCGGCTGCGCCACTGGACCCTGTACGCCTTCTCGGACGGCTCCCACCCGGAGGAGGAGATGAGAGCGGCGCTCGTCGAGTTCGCCGCCTTCGGCGCGGAGCTGCTGGCCGAGCGGAGGAAGGCGCCGGGCGACGATCTCACCAGTGTGCTGGTCGTGGCCGCCGACGAGGAGGGCGGCATCCCGGAGAGCCAGCTCGTGGACCTGGTGTGCGGACTGGTCGTCGGCGGCCACGACAGCACGATGACGATGCTCGGCAACTCGCTGCTCTACCTGCTCGGTGAGCGGCCGGAGACCTGGCCCCGGCTCGGCGCGGACGAACGGGCCGCCGAGGCCCTGGCGGAGCGGCTGCTGCACCTGGTGCCGCTCGGCGACGACCGGGGGACCGCACGTCACGCCGCCGTCGACACGGAGGTCGGCGGTGTGACGATCCCGGCCGGCTCGGTGGTGCTCGCCGACTGCGGCATGGCCAACCGCGATCCCGCCGTGTTCCCGCCCCGGCCGTTCGACGACCTCTTCGCGCCGCTGGCGGCCCCCACCCTGTCGTTCGGCGCCGGGGCCCACTACTGCCTGGGGGCCTGGCTGGCCCGGATGGAACTCCAACTGGCCCTGCACCGGCTCGCCGCCCGCCTCCCCGGGCTGCGTCTGGCCGAGCCCGCCGACGAGGTCGAGTGGAACCGGGGCACCACCTCCCGCAGCCCACGGCGCATCACGGTCACCTGGTGAAGGAGCGGGGGAGCGGCGTTCTCACGTCCGGGGACACGCCCCGGACGTGAGAACGCCTCGTGCGCGGGGCGGACTCAGCCGCCCGAGCCGGTGACGGCGGCGTTGCGCCAGACCGTCAGGTCCAGCGTCATGTACGTGCTGGGCGAGTCCTCGCCGGACAGACCCCGGACGGTCACCAGGCCCATGTGCCCCGACCCCGTCGTGACACAGACCTGCCGCCCCGTCGAGAGCTTCTCCAGATCGACGGTCTCGGTGAACCGGGTGTCCGCGCGGCAGGTTTCGAGCGATCCCACCTGCCCCGGGTCGAGCAGCACCAGGCTTCCGCCCGTGCTCTCGGCGTCGAGATAGCCGCCGGTGTCGTAGGAGAGCTCGTATCCGCCGTCCTCGCCCTGCTGGGGGCGGACGGTGTCGTCGCCGAGCGACAGGTGGTAGCCGGCCGTGAGGTTGATGCCCTTGTACTCCACGGGCTTCGGCTCCGGCTCGGTGGCCTGCTCGGAACCGGAACCCGACCCGGGCTCGTTGTCGGCGCCGGACCCCTTGCCCGAAGCACCCGGCTTGTCCGGGGAGGAACCGCTCCGATTCTTCTGGTCGCCTTCCTTGAGCAGCGTGTACGCCGTGGCACCGCCCGCGATCGCCAGGACCAGCACCGCGGCGACGGCGATGATCGCGCCCCGCTTGCCACCGCTCTTCGTGGGCCGGGGCGCCGGAGGCGTGCCGTCCGCGGGAGGCGTGGGGCGCCCGGGGTGCGGCTGCGCAGGGCCGGCCATTTGGGTCGGGGCATAGGCGTTGACCTGGGAGGGGGCAGGCGTGGGGTACGGGGGCTGCGGATGGGGCGGCTGGTGCGCCGCGGGCGGACCGTACCCCTGGGGCGGGGCGGCGGGAGGTACCGGCGCGGTGGCGGGCGCGGTGGGCTGATGGGCCGCTGCCGCCGTGGCGGCGGGTGCGGTGGGAGGGTGGGCCGGCGGGGCGGTGGCGGGCGTGGTGGGCGAGTGGGCCACGGACGGTGCCACGGTCGGGGGCGGCGGGGTCTGGGCCGGGGCGGGAGCGGCCGTGCGTACCGTGATGTCGGCACTGACCGGGGCCGGCAGCCAGTCCTCGGGGCGGCGCAGCACCGTCTCCGCGTTCGCGGACCGGCACAGCTCGATGACCTCGGCGACCGACGGCCGGGCCGCGGGGTCCTTGTCGAGGCAGCGGGTGACCAGCTCCCGCAGCCGTTCCGGGACGCCGCTGAGGTCGGGCTCCTCGTGGACGATCCGGTAGAGCACGCCGTGCGAGGTGCCCTCGCCGAAGGCCGGGGCGCCGGTCGCCGCGTACACCGCGACCTGGCCGAGCGCGAAGACGTCGGTGGCCGGGGTCACCCGGTGCCCCGCGGCCTGCTCCGGCGCCATGAACGAGGGGGTACCGATGGTGACGCCGCTGCCGGTGAGCGAGGTCGCGTCGGCGGCATGGGCGATGCCGAAGTCGATGACCCGGGGGCCGTCGGCGGCGAGCAGCACATTGGACGGCTTGAGGTCGCGGTGCACGATGCCCGCCCCGTGGATGACGTGCAACGCCTCGGCCATGCCCGCGATCAGCAGCACCACCGTCTCGACGGGCAGCGCCCCGTGCGCGACGACGGCGTCGGCGAGCGGGGGGCCCGGCACGTACGCGGTGGCCAGCCACGGCTGCACGGCATCGGTGGCGGCGTCGATGACCGGCGCCGTGAACAGACCCTGCACGCGCTGCGCGGACCGCACCTCCTGGGCGAACCGGCGGCGGAACTCGGCGTCCTCCCCGAATTCGGGACGAATCACTTTGATGGCCACGGGGCGTCCGCCGGGTGTGTACGACAGATACACCTTGCCCATGCCGCCGGCGCCGAGCCTGGCCGCCAACCGGTATCCGGCGATTGTGGTCGGGTCGTCCCCGGCGAGCGGCTGGAAGACCTCGGGGGTGTTTCCAGGTGCCGGCTGCTGACCACTCGTCACTTACGTCTCCCCATGTGGAACGCCGATGTCGAACGGCACCTTATCCAAGGGCGGGCCGTCGACGCGTGTTCCGGTGGAGGGTGCAACCAACCGCGGAAGCGGGAAGGTGCCGGGGAGGCGTCAGTCCCAGAGCTGCTGTGTCACGACCCGGCCCGTCCGGGCCGGAGCGCCGTCGGTGTAGACGAGTTGGAGCCGACTGAACCGCTTCAGCTCGGGATGCTTCTGCCAGGACTTCGGCCGGTCCAGCCGCACGGTGACCGGATAGGAGTGGAACTTGCCTGCGGCGCAATAGGGCTGACAGTCGTTCACCACGTCGAGTGCCCGGCCCGCGGCGGACGTCGGGCCCCAGGAGGACCAGTGGATGTCGACGAGCCGGTTGTTGCCGTCCCCGCAGGCGAGCAGGAAGTCGCCGGGGCGCACCTGCGGGCTCCAGAAGCAGTCGACGGCCACCACGGGGGCGGACGGAGGGGCGGCCGCGGCGGGGGAGGGCGACGCGGACGCCGGTACCGGTGCGGCCACCGCGAGGGCCGTGGCGGCGCACAGCATGAGACCTGTCCTGAGCTTGCGTCCTTGCATGTCGGCTCCTCGGCCGCCTCGCTTCGGGCCCGCGCCGCCGTCGTGCGTGCCCGACGCGCCCCGTGTGTTCCGGGACCGCCCGGCAGGAGCAGTCGTCGGCCGCGGCTCCTTCTTCCAGCCGTCGTTCCTGAATCGACCATAGGGCCCCATCCGGGGATGCACCACCCGTACAGGTGGCAGAAGTGCAAAACGGGTGTGAGCGGTACTCGGTCCCGGCGCGGTGACGGGCCCGGTCGGAGGGTGTGTGCGGTGCCGCGTGCCTTTCCGGATTCCGGGCTCCGGCGCCGGTTCAGCCGCGTTCCACCAGTCGTGCGGTCGCCGACAGGGCCGCACGGAGCGCGCTCTCGCGGTCCGCGCCGTGCTGGCCGAGAACGACCCGGGTGCTCAACCCGTCGAGCAGGGCGAGGAGTTCGGATGCGCGCGCCGCCGTGTCGAGGTCCGCGGCGAAGCGGCCCCGACGGGCCCCCTCGGCGAGGAGTGCTTCCAGGTCCTCCTGCCAGCCGCGGTCGATCTCGGCCTGTGCCTGCCGCAACGGTTCGTTCGACGCGGTGCGTGCCCACAGTTCGATCCACAGCGTCCAGCGGGGGTCGCGCGGCCCGCGGGGGAGGTACAGCGCCAGGAAGAGTTCCAGTGCGCGTTCCGGGTCGACCGGGCCGGACAGCAGCTCCCGGCGTTCCTCGGCGAGCGCGTCCTCGCTCCAGCGCAGCACCTCCAGGAGCAGCCGGTCCTTGCTGCCGAAGTAGTAGAGGATGTGGCCGCCGCTGGTGCCGAGGCGTTTGGCCAGCGCCGACATGGTGAGCGCGGCGAGGCCGTCCTCGGCGATGGCGGTCATCGCCTCCTCCAGCATGCGCTCCCGGGCCAGGTGCCCGTCACGCCGTCGCGCCGTCGTCGCCACGCCACGTCTCCTCTCCGGTCGGCCCGGTGACGACCCTAGCGGCCGATTTCGGCGGAGGTCTTGACGGGCTCCCGGAACCACATCTTGAATGCCGTTCTAACTTTTAGAACGGCATTCAAAGTGCTGTTCCGGTTCCCCGGGGCACACATGGACGAGGGACGGTCCGCATGACGCAACAGGACACGGCCGAGAGAGCGCCCGGCGCGCCGGCCGCCGCCGACCAGGTCTTCCAGGTCGAGACGTACGGCATCGTCCCGATCCCCGACGAGGACCGCCACGGCAGCGCGAAGGACCTGTTCTGGCTCTGGTTCGGGTCCAACCTCACCTTCACCTACGTCATCAACGGAGCCCTGGCCGTCGCCTTCGGCCTGTCCTTCTGGCAGGCGACCGGCGTCGTCGTCATCGGCGGACTGGCGTTCTTCGCCATCAGCGCCGCAGGACTGAGCGGAGTCCGTACCGGCACCGCCACCCTGGTGATCTCCCGCGCCCCCTTCGGCGTACGGGGAAACTGGCCCGCCGGGATGCTCAACTGGGTGGTCAGCATCGGCTACACCATCCTGAACACCGTCGTCGGCACCCTCGCCCTCGAAGCGTTCTTCGCCGGCCTGGGCTGGGAGTCCGGCCGCACCGGACGGGCCCTCGCCCTGCTGATCACGCTCGCGCTGACCTTCGCCGTCGCCCTGTGGGGCCACGCCACCGTCCAGTTCGCCGAGCGCTGGATCGCGTACGTCCTCGCCGTGGGGTTCGCCGCACTCCTGGTGTTCCTGCTGCCGGGCGCCGACACGGGCGGGAGCGCCGCGCAGCCCGGTGCGTCCGGGTGGAGCCTGGCCTTCGTCGTGATGCTGGCCGGTCCGTTCTCGTACGTCCCGATGCCCGCCGACTACACGCGCTACCTTCCCAGGACGACCTCGATGAAGGCGCTGACCTGGTACGGAGCCCTCGGTGGCTTCATCTCGTCGGTCGCCCTGGGCATGGCCGGAGTGGCCGCCGCCACCCAGACGGACATGACCGACGCGGTGGCGGGCACCGAGCGACTGCTGCCGGGATGGTTCCAGACGCTCTTCCTCGCCCTCGTACTCGGCGGTTCGGTCACCAACTCCATCGTCACGCTCTACTCGTCGAGCCTGAACCTCCAGGTCCTCGGCGTCCCCTGGAGCCGCTCCAGGGCCATCGTCATCAGCGCGGCCGTCACCGCGGCGGGCTCGCTCTGCGCGCTCTTCCTCACCGATTTCACCAGCTCGCTGCTGTCCTTCCTCTCCCTGCTGATCATCGTGTTCGCGCCCTGGGGCGGCGTGTTCCTCGCAGACATGCTGATGCGCCGCTGCCACTACGACGCACCGTCGCTGCACGCCGGACCGGACGGCGCCTACTGGTACCGGTCCGGCTACCACCCCGCCGGCATGACCGCACTGCTCGCCGGCATGGTCTTCGCCGCCCTCACCTGCGATTCCGAGCTGTGGACCGGGCCACTGGTCGCTCCACTGGGCGGCGCCGACCTGACCCTGCTCGGCTCCGTCGTCTCGGGGCTCGTCTACTGGCTGCTCGCCCGCCGGACCGTCGCACCGCACACCGGCCGCCCCGACGCCCACTGAACGGCCGCAGCGCCCCCGACGACCCGTGCGAACCGGGCGGCGGAGCCCGCCCCCGCCCCGCACCACCGAGCAGGCCGACCCGCCGACGCACCCCACGCACCACCGATCCGACCGACCCACCGCACCAGGAGGAGCCACCTCACATGCCCGTCCGCGCCCACCTCGTCCTGCGCAACGCCCGCATCCACACCGTCGACCCGGCACTTCCCGAGGCACAGGCCCTGGCGGTGGTGGACGGCCGCATCGCCTGGCTCGGCCCCGACGCGGAGGCCGAGCAGTGGACCGGTCCGGACACCCGGGTGATCGACGCGGACGGAAAGCTGGTCCTCCCCGGCTTCATCGACGCCCACAACCACGTCCGGCTCGGCTCCGACGACGCCTGCGTCCAGCTGTCCGGCGCCCACACCCTGGACGAGGTCCACGCCCGCATCCGCGCCTGGCACACCGCCCACCCCGACGCCGAGTGGATCGAGGCCGAGGCCTTCGACTACTCGGCGATCCCGGACGGCCGGATGCCGGCCGCCGCAGACCTCGACCCGGCCACGGGCGACGTGCCCGCCTTCGTCCTGAGCTACGACGTGCACACCGCCTGGGTCAACACCGTCGGCCTGCGCCGGCTCGGTATCGACCGCGACCACACCCACCTGCCCTTCGGACAGGCCGTCACCGACCCGGCCACCGGTGAACCCACCGGCTTCATCAAGGACTTCGCGGTCGAGGGCCTCTCCCGCGACGGCCACCGCGCCCTGCGGAAACTGGGCCTGCCGTGGGCCTCGCCCGACCGGCAGTACGGCCGCCTCGCCAAGTCCCTGGACGACGCCGTCCGTTTCGGCATCACCACGGTCGTCGAACCCCAGAACTCGCTCGACGACCTCGCCCTCTTCGACCGCGCACGCGCCGAGGGCCGGCTCAGGTCCCGGATCGTCGCCGCGCTCTTCCACCCGCGCGGCACCACGGATGCCGACCTCGACGACTTCGCCGCCGCCGCCCGCCACTACGACGACGACCGCATCGGGGTCGGACCGCTCAAGCTCTACATCGACGACGTCGTCGAACCGCGCACCGCGGCCCTCCTCGAACCCTATGCGGGCTGCCGCCACCACCGGGGCGAGACCTTCTACCCGCCCGAGGAGTTCGCGGACCTGCTGGCGAAGCTGGACGCCCGCGGCTTCCAGTGCTTCGTCCACGCGACCGGCGACCGGGGCATCCGCACCGTGCTCGACGCCGTCGAGCACGCCCGCGCCGTCAACGGGCCCCGGGACGCCCGCCACCAGATCGTCCACGTCGAATGCCTCGACCCCGAGGACACCCCGCGCTTCGCCGAACTGGGCGTGGTCGCGTGCATGCAGCCCCGGCACAGCGCCCCGGAGATCGCCGGTCCCGGCAAGGACTGGGCGCAGAACGTCGGCGCCGACCGCTGGCACAAGGCGTGGCCCCTGCGCAGCCTGCACGGGGCCGGGGCCGTCCTCGCGCTCTCCAGCGACTGGAACGTGGCCGAGATGGACCCGATGATCGGCATCCACACCGCCGTCACCCGGCGCCCGCTGGGCGGGGGCGACCCCTGGATGCCGCAGGAGACGATCAGCGTGGAGGCCGCCGTCCACGGCTACACGATGGGCTCGGCGTACGCCAACTTCCTGGAGCACGAACGCGGTTCGCTCACCGTCGGCAAGGCAGCCGACTTCGTGGTCCTCTCCCGCGACATCCTGCGCGTCGACCCCGATGACATCCCCGGCACCGTCGCACTGACCGTCGTGGTCGGCGGCGTCGTCGAGCACGAGGCCTGACCGGCCGGCCCCGTCCCTCCCCGCTCGTGGCGCGGGACGGGGCGGCCTCCCACGGACGGGGCGGTCCGCACGGCCCGAGGGTGCCGCGCGGACCGCCCCGCCGGTCAGTCTGCCCGGATCTCGTGGACCGCGAAGTGGCCCCACTGGAGGTGGGCGTCACGGACCGTCAGGCGCAGACGCCGGGCCGTCACCCGCTGCGGCAGGGTGATGGTGCGCTGCTCGACGGACGGAGGTGTTGCCGGACCGGACCAGTTGCTGCCCGGCGGCCTGCGTCACCCACGCCGAGCCGTTTTGATGTCGCCGGAGGGGGCGACGGGCGTGTCGGTGCCCCAGGAGAGGTTGGAGTCGTAGACGGTGCTGTTGTGGAGGTCGGTGCCCGACGTCTCGGCCCTGTTCTCCCGAAGCTACGGCGAAGTGACAAGTAGCTCTCCGCAGCGGATCCGGGGTGTGCTTGTCAGCGGTTTGGATCTTCTGGGCCTGTCGGGGGCCGTGCTCGGTGAGGTTGGTCCGGTCATGACGACCGGAGGGGGCTTCTCGCTGGATGACACCGAGGCGGACCTGCGCGAGACTGAGCCCGACATAGACCAGATCCGTGCTGACCTCACCGCCGTGACCGGCATCGCGGCGCTCACCGACTTTGCCGATACGGTGCCGTATCACCTGCTGTTCACGCCGCCGCGGAGGGCACGGGCGCACCGAGGGGATCAGTATGGCGATGATCACGGTGGACGTGGCGGTTCCCGACGCGCTGCGGCCGGTCGTGGATGTGGCAGCGTTGCCAGCGGCCCTCGGTGACGCGGGGTCGGCGTGGCTGGTGCTGTCCGAGGACGGACGGCTGGCGCGGTGGACGCCGACGACCGGCGAGGTGCAGGACGTGGCCCGGTATCGGGAGGAGAGGCCGGCGTCCGAATACGGTGGCGGCGTTCGGCTGCGGCTTCATGTGTCTCGATGTGGCCGTTGGGCGGCGGTGGTTCAAGACCGCGGTCGGTACGGCACCGTCGTCGATCTCACCACCGGTTCGCCAGCGTTGAAGTTGGACGGCGGGGATTACTGCTGTGAAACCGTCCCGTTCGCGTTGGCGTTCGCCGAACACGGTGGCCGGCCGGTTGTCGTCCATCGCACTGACTGGAACCGGTTGGATGTCACCGATCTCGCGTCCGGCGAGGTGCTTACGGCGCGGGACAGCCCGGACAGGGATGAGGAAGATGCGGAGCACGACCTCGATTACTTCCACGGCGCGCTGTCACTGAGTCCCGACGGGACTCGTGTCTACGACGGCGGTTGGGTGTGGCAGCCGTGGGGGATGCCGGCGGTGTGGAGCCTGACCGCCTGGCTGCACGACAACCCGTATGAGTCCGAGGACGGGCCCAGCTATGCGGTGTATCCCGAGGTCTCGGAGTGGAACTGGCCGGTGGTGTGGATCGACGACGGGCGGATCGCGGTGTATGACCGGGACGATGCCGACAGCGGTACCGTCCACGTCCTCGACCCCACCTCGATCGAACTGCGCTCGCCGGGCGTCCGATGGATCAAGGCGGTCGCGACGTTCCCCTGGCCGGTCGGCGATTTCGGCTTTTTCACCGACGGAGAGCATCTGCTGATCGCCGACGAGGCCGGTCTGCAGGGCGTCGACATCACCAGCGGACAGCAGGTGTTCGCGATCGACGGGTTCCGCCCGGCGCGTCAGGATCGACATACCGGAACGCTGATCCAGGTCGGCAGCGCCAATGCCCGGTTGTGGACGCCGCCGGAGTGGACTGCGCGCGCTGGCTGAGCTGCCATTTCCCGCAGGGTGCCGAGCGGGAGAACATCCGCGAGTCCACACTGGAACGGGTGTGAGTAGTTGGCGTACAGGAAATCCCGGTGAGAATGATCATGAGCTGAGTGCTGCGGCGTCCGGGCGGGGCCGGGGAAGGTCGCCGGCCTGGAGGGCGGCGAAGTCGGTGTGGGCCTGTTCGCCAGCCTCGGGGTACGCCTCGCGCTTGGAGTGTTCGGCGAGCGCCCGGTGGATGCTGGCCACAGAGGGGCTCTGTCCCTTGCGCTTGCCGGTGGGGATGATCAGGTCGGGCTGGACCTGCTCGACGGACTCGCCCCCGCGCGGCGCCGCAGCACGGTGTGCAGCATGTCGTCGGTGATGACCGGCGGCCGGCCGCCGTGCTTGCCCTTGCGTGCCGCGGTGTCGAGCCCTTCGAGCTCCTCTGGGCGGGGCGCTGCTGACGCTGGAGGTGATGCTCGACGTCCTGTCGCTGCGCCTGGCCCTGCCTGCCCTGGCCACCTGTTGTATCGCCACTGCGGTCTCCTGGCCGATGCTGCCCAACGGGCCCACCTACCAGTTGCCCGAAGTGGGGCCGCCCACGTCCCTGACCGTGTTCGCCGTGCTGATCGGGCCCCTCGCCGGGCTGATCGCGGTCGGCTGGGTGCGGATGATCCGGATCTCGCACGACCACCGGCCCATGGGGTGGGGAGCGCTGGTCGCGCCGCTGCTGGTGTTCACCGTGGTCGGTGTGCTGGCTGTTCCCTATCCCGAACTGCTCGGCAATGGCAAGGACATCGTTCAGCTCACGCTCTCCGCGCAGGTCGCCGCGCCCCTTCTGGTGGCCCTGCTCTTCCTCGAACCGATTGCCACGGCCGGGAGCCTGGGCAGCGGCGTCAGCGGCGGTCTGTTCACCCCACCATCGCCACCGGTGCCCTGCTCGGCTCTCTGGCGGGGCAGGGCAGGGCACAAGCATGGCCCGCCCCGGCACCCAGATCTCCCGCCGCCGCAGCGCGTCACGCAGCGCCACAAGCACGCACAGCTCGTACGGGATGCGCTCGACCCGGCCGCGCTCGTCCACCACCGCCTTGCGCCATTCCTCGCGTACCACCCCGGTCAGCGGGATCTTCTCCGCCTCGTCGAAGAACGCGCCCTCCTTCGCGATGAGCTGGTCCAGATACCGCTTGAGCAGGTCGATCGCGTCCATCACCGGCCGGTAGGCGGTGTTGTTGCACTTCAGCTCCAGCGCGTTCAGCAGTGGCGAGAGCATCCGCCGCCAGTGGTTGGAGTACGACGAACGCAGCACCGTGCGCCCCCGGGCCCGGTAGGGGGCCTCGCTCGCTGCGGCCTCCGCCGCCAGCGCCTTCAGCGTGGACTCCCCGGCCACCGGATAGATCACCTTGCGGACCGTGCCACCCGGCTCCGCGACCGCCGCCTCCGCCAGCCGCAGCAGGATGCCCTCCTTGCCGCGGACCCGCTTGAGCTCCTTGCTGAACTCGCCCTCGACCTTCTTCTCCGCCCGAGTGTTGATCTTCTGTACGAGTTGGATGAACAGCTCCACCAGCGAGTCGGTGATCTCCGTTTCCCGCCCATGGCATAGCGTGGACAGCAGCGTGTACCGCACCGGCCCGGCCGCCGCCCGCAGGTCCGAGGGGTACTCCTTCGCCGCCCGCGCCGGCCAGGCCGCCACCAGCTTCCCCGACACGTCAGCGAACGGCTCCGGCGGCAGCTGAGGCCCGCGCACCCGCTGGAGCTTGTTCACCTCCGCCAGCAGACTGTCCAGCCCCAGCGCCCCGGGGTCCGCCTTCGGCTCGGCGAAGAACGTGCCCCCGCCGCCCGCGCTCTCCCCGCTCGCGCCGTCCTCGGCGACCAGGTCGTCCAGCCGGGACCGGGTCGCCGCCGACAGCCGGTCCACGGTGGCCGCGCAGAACCGCTCCTCGAAGGTGGTCACCGCCTACCCGACGAGGCGGGCGATGCGTCCCGGCGTCGGCGGCTCCATCCGGTCACCCCGGCAGCGCACAACCACCGCCTCCGCCAGCCGGTCCCGGTTCAGCTCTACCCCGCACAGCTCCGCCGCCAGCCACTCGGCGAGCTGGGCCTGGTCCTGCTCGGTGCACTCCCGGAACCCGAACGCGCCCCGGATCCCCATCCGGTGCCGCTTGATCGCCCGCCCCGATCAGTCGTACGCGGCCCACTCCTCCGCGGGCACCCCCACCTATGGAGCGACGTACGACACCGCCGGGGCCGGGATCTCCCCGGCGTCCTCCGGGAACCGGGCCTCCACCTCGAAGGACTTCAGCAACAGCGCGAACCCCAGCCGGTTCGCCCCCGACTTGTTCCGCAGCCGCTCCTGGTCCTCCTCCAGCAGCGTCCAGACCTCGATCAGGTCCTCCGGCTCCCACTCCTGCCGCACCCCAGGCTCCTTCCGGTCGTCACGACCGGACCAACCTCGCCGAGCACGGCCCCTGATGACCCCAGAAGATCAAAAAACGCTGACAAGCACATCCCGGATCCGCCACAGAGAGCTACTTGTCACTTCGCCGCAGCTTCGGGAGAACAGGGCCGTCGAGCCGGCCCTTCCACCGCTGACCGGCCCTGAACAGCAGCCGGTCGCCGGGGCCCGGCGTCAGTCGGCTTGCCCTGGCCAGGGACTTCCAGGAAGCCGTCTCGTTCCGGCCCGACGCGTCGTCGTTGCCGGACACGGCGTCCACGTAGTGCGTGATGCCCGCCGCGACTTCGACGAGTTCCGCACCCGGTTGCACGACGCGCACCTGCCCCGGCTCGACGCGATCGGTGTGGAGTACCGGGTGCGGACGGGCCCGCGCTGCCCTGGCAGACGCGTTCCGGCCTCGTGGGCGCGCCCGCGACGAGGGCCGAGCGCGAGGAACACATGCGCCGACGCCTGGCGGCCATCCGCACCTGAGCCGCCGCCCGGCAACGAACACCGCCCGCGCTCCGTGGCCGTCCGGTGCACGAACGGGTACGGAGCACGGGCGGTGCTCTTCTCGGGGGCTTCGCGCGAATCGTGCCCCCCCGGGTGACGGGATCAGACCGCCGGGGCCGGGAAGGTGGGGTACTCCACCCCGGAGACGTGCTGGACGACCCGGATGACCTGGCACGAGTAGCCGAACTCGTTGTCGTACCACAGGTAGAGGATCGCGTTGTCGCCGTCGACCTTGGTGGCGCCGGCGTCGACGATCGACGCGTGGCGCGAGCCGATGAAGTCGCTGGAGACCGCGTCCGGAGCGGTGGTGAAGTCGATCTGCCGCTTGAGCGGCGAGGTCAGCGACACGTTGCGGAGGTAGTCGAGGACGTCCTCGCGCGTGGTCTCGCGGCCCAGTCGGAGGCTGAGGATCGCTATCGAGACGTCCGGCACCGGGACACGGATCGAGCTGCCGGTGATCGGTGCCTCGAGGTCGGGCAGTGCCTTGGCGACGGCGGAGGCGGCACCGGTCTCGGTGATGACCATGTTGAGCGGGGCCGAACGGCCGCGACGGTCCGCCTTGTGGTAATTGTCCAGCAGGTTCTGGTCGTTGGTGAACGAGTGGACGGTCTCCACGTGCCCGCGCAGCACCCCGTACTCGTCCGCCATCGCCTTCAGCGGCGGGACGATCGCGTTGGTGGTGCAGGAGGCGCAGGACAGGATCTGCTCGTCCGGCTTGATCGTGTCGTGATTGACGCCGTGCACGATGTTGGGGACGTCGCCCTTGCCCGGAGCGGTCAGGACGACCTTGTCGATGCCGGGGCGCAGGTGGTTCGACAGGCCCTCGCGGTCGCGCCACTTGCCGGTGTTGTCGATGAGGATGGCGTCCTTGATGCCGTACGCCGTGTAGTCGACCTCCGACGGGTCGTTGGCGTAGATCACCTTGATCGCGTTGCCGTTGGCGACGATCGTGCTGCTCGCCTCGTCGACGGTGATCGTGCCCTGGAACTGTCCGTGGATGGAGTCGCGGCGCAGCAGCGAGGCGCGCTTGACGATGTCCTGGTCGCCGCCCTGGCGGACGACGATGGCGCGCAGCCGCAGACCGTTGCCGGACCCCGCCTTCTCGATCAGCAGGCGGGCGACGAGGCGGCCGATCCGGCCGAAGCCGTACAGGACGACGTCGCGTCCCTCGCCGCGCTCGATCTTGTTGGCGCCCGTGGCTCCGGAGACGGCCTCGGCGGTGAACTCCGCCACCGGCAGACCGCGGTCGTCGGCGGCGTACGTCGCGGCGAGCATGCCGATGTCGATCTGGGAAGGGCCGAGGTCGAGGGTGGTGAGGGCCTGCAGGAACGGCAGGGTGTCGGTGACCGAGAGCTCCTCACCGGCGATCTGCCGGGCGAATCGGTGGGTCTTGAGGATGCTGACCACCGACTTGTTCACCAGGGAGCGGCTGTGCAGCAGGACGGTCACGTCCCGCTCCCGGTGAAGTTTCCCGATGATCGGGATCATCGACTCCGCGATCTCCTCGCGGTTTTTCCAGCTGGTGAACGAGTCGTCATTGACAGTCACAGGTTTATCTTTCGAGCTAGGCGGCGCTCATATGGTAACCACACGGCGCTTTGATCACCCAAACGGTCCCGTCCCGGGCCGTGGCCCCGCACCGCCGCCGGGCGGGGAGCGGGTCGTACGGCCTTGCGGGCGGGCCGGCGGGCGGGCGCTCGGAGGTCGCGGGTGCGGCCCGGGGCGCGACGGAGCGCGTCGGTGGAGGAACTGGTGGACGGCCGGCCGCAACGGTGGGCGGTCGAGGTCGCCGGGGCGCGGGGGCGGGCGGCGTCGTACGGGTCGCGGAAGGGCTGCCGCGAAGAGGGTCGGATGTCCTCGAAATGGCCTCCCGGATGTGATGCCACCCATAGGAGCCACGTCACATTCTAGGCCGGGTAGTAGGAACAAGGCGCCTCAAAGGGCGTGAAAATGGGTTCTAAAGTTGCATTTCGGACATTGCTCCGTATTCGGGTAGTACGTCACATCGTTGACCCCCGCGCCGGCCGCCGCTAACCATGGTTGTCGTCGCGGCGCACCGCGGCAGCAGCGGACGGACATCGCCGGACCCGCTCACCCCTCCCGCACCACGCGGGATCCGTCCTGCCCATCGGCGCCGGACGGCACCACACCCCCCACCGCAGGAGAGTTTCTTCCGTATGACCACGCAGACCCGCACCAGCCGCATCGCCCGCCTCCGCACCTTCTCCGTCGCCGCCGTCGCCACCACCGGCGCCGCGGCTGCGGCCCTCACCCTGACGTCGACCTCCGCGCAGGCGGCCGAGGTGCGGCAGACCGTCCCCGTGGTCAAGACCTCCGTGGTCGGTGCCGCCCAGGGCGTCCAGCAGGGCGACAAGGGGCACGCCGGCAACCTCGACGGCTGGATCAAGGAGGCGCTGGCCGTCATGAAGGCCAAGGGCATCCCCGGCACCTACGAGGGCCTGCACCGCAACATCATGCGCGA
>NZ_JBSFFY010000029.1:0-94211 GCF_053596315.1 Streptomyces sp. NPDC001732 | reverse complement strand
GCGACATCTTCACCCTGGTCGCCGGGCGGATCGAGGAGGACGAGCGCGCCGGCCTGCTGCGGCTGGTCACCGTGCTGGGGCTGGACCGCAAGACCATGTTCAACCAGCTGAAGAAGCCCGCTCAGCGGGCGACCTGGTCGAACATGAAGAAGCTGGCTGAGCAGGCGAATGCTCTACGAGACCTGCGCCCGCGCGGAGGAGATCCTCGGCGTGAACATCGAGGACCTGGACCTCGCCGCCCGCCGCTGCCCGGTCAAGGCCAAGGGCGCCCGGAGCAAAGCCCGCCGGCGCGGGCAGGCACGCGAGGACTTCGTGCTGGAGACCGTCTACTGGGACGCCGGCACCGCCCGGCTCCTGCCCCGGCTGCTGCGCGGCCGCACCCGCGGACCGGTGTTCGTCACCCACCGCCGCCCCGGGCCGGGGAAGGTCGTCAGCCCACGCGACGTGTGCCCGGACACCGGCCTGGCCCGCCTCTCCTACGGCCAGGCCCGCGCCCTCCTCGATGAGCACACCGCCGTACGCGGGCCAGGAACCGGCTGGGACCTGCACGAGTACCGCCATTCGGGGCTGACCGAACTCGGCGTACAGGGCGCCTCCCTGCTGATGCTGATGGCGAAGTCCCGGCACAAGAAGCCGGAGAACGTCCGCCGGTACTTCAAGCCCTCGCCCGAGGCGATCTCCGAGCTGACCAGCCTTCTCGCGCCAGGAGGCAGCAGGCGTTGAGGCCAACGATCCGGAGCGCCGGGCGACGTCGCCGCCCGGCTTGTCCTCACTGGTCAGTTGGCTTCTCCCCAAGTGCGGCCAGCTCGCTCACGGCCAGGTGCTCGAAGCCGGACACGGGGCGTTCTGCGTGCTTCTTGAAGAACTCCCAGGCCGACTGCCGGGTCATGCCGAGCGCGTGGCCAACCTCGGTCCAGGAAGCGCCTTCGCGGCGGGCCTCCCCGGTGATCCATCCACGGCTCGCCGTCATGGACTCGGCCAGCAGCCGCGTCGCCGTGAGCGCCTCCAGCGCGGTCACGGGCCCCGTGCGGTCGTCGTCGTACTGCGAGATATAGCTGTTGATGATCGAGACGAGAACGTGCATCGGGACCCCTCGCCCCTCTGCCTCGTCGGGGAAGTCGTCAAGATAGTCGGCCAGGATCGCCTTCGCATTCATGTCCACCATGCTTGTAAGGCTAGCCTGACGAATGGGTGTCAGGCTAGCCTTACGGGCATGTCTTTGGTTACGTGGCACCGGCCCGAATTCGAGAGCCGAGAAGACGAACTGGTCAACCAGAACGCGATCGCCGAAATGACCGGCGTCACACGAGCCGCCGTCTCCAACTGGACCAGCCGCGATCCGACCTTCCCCGCCGTGGTCGCCATCCAGGGCAACCACGCCCGCGCTCCGCGTCTGTACGTTCTCACCGAGGTCAGGACGTGGCTTTCCGAGCGGTCCTCCCGGCCACGCAGCAAGCCTTCGTCCCGTACACCGGCCCGCCCTCGCCACGAGATCCTCACCGAGCGAGCGGAGCGCGCCAAACGCCGAATCGCCGACGAGCAGCAGCGCATGACCTCGCTCTACACGGAACTCGGCAAGGCCGCCGAGCGCCTGAAGCGAGCTCAGGACGAGCTGGCGGCAATCGCGGCCGAGGTCGAGGAAACACCGCGGTCATAGTTCTGGGTACCGACAACGGCCTCATGGCCCTCGGGGAGCATTCGATCGGGAAGTACCGCCAGGGTGTGCAGTTTCCTGAACGTCTGCGGGCGGTTCGGACACCGGTGGCAGGGTGTCGAAGATGAAGCGCGAGTGGTTGCAGAGGTTCCGTCGGGAGCAGCGGAAGCTCGCCCGGGTGCGGCGGGCGGCGTGGCGGTTGGAGCAGGCGGAGCGGGAGCGGGACTGGGCTCTGGCCGCTGCCCGGAGCGGGGATAAGGATGAAAGGGTCTCGGTGCGGAAGATTGCCGAGGCGGCTGGGCTGTCACCGTCGCGGGTTCATCAACTGACCAAGGGTGCCGACCTTGATGCGCTGGATGCCGCGCTCGGAGAACTGCGCGCGGCTGGGTGGCCGACCCCGGAGGACCCGGGCGGCAGTGACGACGAGGAATTGTCTGGCCGCGCGAGCATCGCGGAACGCCTGGAAGACGAGGTCGGATGGATCCGCCGGTGTGCCGACTGGCTTGAGCATCTGGACACCCAGTCGTTCCCTCCGGTCGCGAACCTCCGCCCGGAAAGCGACTTCCCGGAGAGGTGCAGCGTGGTGGTCCGCCTGCCCCGGGTCGCGGCCATTCTGCGGCGCATCGCCTTCGACGTTGACGAGCTGGCCCGGGCCCGTGCCGTGGACGACCTTCAGTCCGCAAAGACGGCAGCTGACCCGCGCGCTGAGCGGCGCCGCAGGCTGGCCGAACCGGATCTTCGCTACGGCGAGTTCTGCGACCGCACCGGCACACCCTGGCGTTCAACCCAACAGGGGGACCTTGCCTGGACCGCGTTCCAGGGCGAGCGTCGTCGCCGCGGTGAAACCGACGAGGATCCGTACGAGGCGTACAACCCGTTCTCCCAAAGCCGCTGACCGGTCTCGTGTGCAGGAAACTGCACACTCTGGCGGTACTCCCCGGTCGAATGCTCCCCGAGGCCGTATCAGCATGGCCGGATCATCCGGCAGGGGACTGACACCGCCTCGTGGGGCTTTGACCGGGGCGGTCAAGGTTCGATGGCACGAACCGCGCAGTGGTCCAACTTCAGTGGCAATTGGTCAAGGATCGGTGGCACAGGACAGTCTGGGCTCCGGTCGAATGCTGTGTGGGGGCGGAATCGGTGGTTTCCCACCAACCTGTCGGTGGCGGCCGGTAGCGTCAGGAGTGGCCGCAGCGCGTCGGCCCGACTCCGAGCAGTCCCGCCCACGCCGGGGCCGTGACGACGACAAGGGGCTCAGCCTCACGTGACACCCAGCAACCCCGTGTGCTCCGTGGTCCGTACCGACGCCGCGGCGGCCGAGGCGTGGGGTCCGCCGCCGAGGAAGCGACCGGTCATGACCGATGACAAGCACGCCAAGCGTGCCGCCCGCGAGTTCGCGGCCCGTGAGGGCATCTCCTACACCGCTGCCCGCCGACGCCTCGCCGAACCCGGCGATGTCGACCAGGAGCAGCCCCCCGTCCTTGTACCCATCGCTGTCGGCATCTGCGTCGAGGGGTGCGACAGCTCGCGGCACCCTGGCGCTCTGTGCCGACCGTGGCGGCCAAAGGACGTCAGCGGCCGGGTCGCACGATGGGAGGTTCGGCGCGCGGCGGAGCTCCCCGTCGGCCGTGCGGACCAGGTGGCCGAACGGCGCGAAGCCGGTCGCAAGCCGGGCACCTACAACGCCATGAACGACACCTGGTTGCTCGCCCTCGCCTACGCGATGCTCACCGACCAGCACTTCGAGCTGCGCCCGGACCGCACAGCGCTGCGAGCGGCAGTGGAGGCCGACGACCTGGCGGCCGTGGACGCGGCCATGGAGCCGCTCGACCGGACCGCCGCCCGCCTCATGACCAAGGTGCCCGAGGTGTGGCACGACGAAGTGAAGCCGCGCCTGGACGCCTACGCGGACGCCATGGAGACGGACACCCGGGAGCTGGCCACCTGGCAGGAGGCGGAGGAACGGGCCGCCGTGGACCGTCTCGTGCGGAAGTGGCGCCAGGCGTGGACCCCGGTGCGGAACTACAACGGCTACTGGGACCCGCCGGGTGTCATGTGGGCGGCCCCCAAGGGGTGGCTCGACTTGCTCTTGCTCGGCCAGCACGGAGGACACGGGGGTCGGGTCCGTCTGCCCGATGGCCGCCCCGCACTCGTGTACGCCGTGGAGTGGGGCGAGGCCGGTCCCCCGGTTGCCTACCGCCTCCGAGAACTGGAACCGGGACGGCACGGGAACCTCGGACGCCTCGTTCCCTCACTGAGGAGCGACCTGTTGGTTCCGGCCGCAGACTGTCGCGACGACAAGCCCTGTCGGGCCTGCGGACAAGACGCCGGGATGACGGAGGCACTGTGCGACGGCTGCGCCACGCTCACGCCCTAATCCATTCCGGCCAGGGGGGCGGAAACGGTCGTTTACGCCCCCACACGCCAATCCAATGAACGGAGAGAGCAAAACCGGGGTGTATCGGCATCCCGGTTTGATCGGGTTCCCTCCGTAGTTTCGCCTCCCCATTGCGCCCCTCTCTCGGTGGCGATCCGTTCACGTCGGGCAAGCGAGGGGGAGAAGGCCAGTTCAGCCCTGGGTGTCAACCGATGTGACACCAAACTGAACTCCCTGCGCGGTTCCTACTCGACCGCCTCGTCACACAGAAGCTGGATCGTCACGCGCCCGTCCGGCTCCAGGGTCCAGCGGGCCTGCGAGTCGGCGGCTCGGGCAGTCTCGCCCCGGGGCGCCAGTCGGTAGCGGGTGACGAAGTCCTCCACCGCGTCCTGGTGCACGCCCGAGTGGACGACCAGGACGAGCGCGGCGATCACGCCCTCAGGCGTCGGCAGGCCGGTCGGCACGGCCGTCACCGGCGGCGTGCCCTCATACAGGATCCCGCCCAATTCCCTCTGCGCGGTCACAGGCCGGTCCCCTCGGTAAGGGCGCCCTCGCGCTCGTTGTCGCCCCGCTCGCACAGGGCGGTCACCTCTGCGTGCCGGGCCGGGCTGAACCCCAGCGGCCGCTCCTCACCGCGTTCCTGGTCGCCCGCGTA
Source organism: Streptomyces sp. NPDC001732 (assembly GCF_053596315.1). Taxonomy (NCBI): domain Bacteria; kingdom Bacillati; phylum Actinomycetota; class Actinomycetes; order Kitasatosporales; family Streptomycetaceae; genus Streptomyces; species Streptomyces sp. NPDC001732. Next base: position 89,525 of record NZ_JBSFFY010000029.1, on the reverse strand, counting down.
CAAGTGGTGCTGGCCGTCGGACCAGTCGCGCAGCAGGTCGCGTGCCTCGTCCGGGCTGATGTCGAGAGCGGTGGCGACCTCGGACCAGGTGGCGCCGAGGGTGAGAGCCTGGTGGATGTCGCCGGGCCGGTGGTTCTCGATGGTGCGGCGGATGGCCTCGCCCAGGGCGAGCTGAGCCAGGGCGTCGTCGGCAGTGCCGCGTTCCACGGGGTGCGGGTGGTTGGCGGGCAGCAGGTTCGCGAACAGCCGCTCACCAGCGTTCGCGAGCCTCTCCGCCTGCCAGGACAGGGGGGTGAGGGTCGGGACGTCGTCGGGCTGCTGGATCGGCATGGCCATGAACCGCTGGTGCTTGTCGGTGGTCACAGCGTCAGTCCTTCGCTTTTAGTGCCGGGCATGGGGGTCTTGTCGTTGGCCAGGGTGGCCTGGTCCTCCGGGGCGCGGCCGCGGAGGATTCCCTCGGCGATGGCACGCTGGGCGGCGGCCGTGCGGCGGCGTTCGGCGGCGGCGGGCTCCTCGATGGCGGCGAGTCGCTCGAAGGCCTCGGCGCGAACAAAGCGCTTGGCAGCCCACACTGCGCGCTTCTCCTCGGCCGCATCCGTGCCGGCGGCTTCCATTGCCGCGGCGTACGCCTCGTCGCACTCCTGGCGCAGTTCCTCGGTGCGCTGCTGGAGCCGCTTCACCTCGGCGCGGCGGTCGTTGGCCTCCTGGCGGGCGGCCTCGTCACGCAGGGAGGGCAGCAGGCTGCTGATGCCGTCGGGGGCCTCGCCGGTGAGGCCTGCCAGCCGCTCGTCGAGACGGCGGGCGTGCTCGGCCGGGTCGGAAGGGCCGTGGCCGATGCCGTTGCGCTGGCGACCCATCATCACCCAGGCGCCGACCTTGGTGTTCCACCGCTCGTGGGCGGACTGCTTGGAGATCCCGGCGGCGTTACCGAGGGCGCTCCAGCTGGCGCCGCGCTCGCGCTCGGCAACGACTGCCTGGTCCACCAGCTTGTCGACGATGCCCTGCACGAAGAGGGCGTCGCGGAGGATGCCGCCGTGGTCGTCGCTCGGGTAGGGGGTGGCGACGTCGCGCAGCGCCGCCTCGGCAAGGTCCATGAGCGTCTGCGCGCGAACGAGCATCGCCTCGTCGACCGGAGCGAGCGCCGGAGGTCGGGCCCGCCCGTCGGGTTCGTTCGTCTCATCCATGAGCGTCAGGCTAGACCTGACGACTGACGGTGTCAGGGTTTTCCTGACACCTTCGGCCGGATTCACCTGTCTGAGCGACCGGAACGAACGCACAGGATAATCACGGTTATCCTGTGCGTATGCTGACGCCCGATCAAGATGTACTGGAATCAGGTGAATCACCCGACACGCTGGGTTCGGGGGTTGCCCGCTCACCCCGGCCGACGCTCGCCATGTCCGAGCGCAGCGCGTCCGGCCCCGGACATGACGATGCCGGGCGGAGCACTCGCTCCGCCCGGCATGGAGGTGGATGGGTGCGGGCCGGTCAGCCCACGAGGTTGATCACCACGGCAAAAACGCCCATGGCGACGCTGAAGGCGGTGGCGGTGATGCACCAGCGCCGGCCGCGGCTGACCGCGGCACCGGCGAGTCCGTGCGCGACGACAGCGACGGCGACCGCGCACAGCACGCCGAGCACCGTCGCGCCGATCCGGGCGGGGCTGGGCGCGCCCTCGGACAGCTCTAACGCGCTGTGCACGATGCCCAGGTCGACGACGGCAGTCGCCGCACTGAGCCCCGCCCAGCCCCACGCCGTCCCGCCCGAGGCGCCGTCGGCGACGGCCAGCCGGTGCCCGACGAACGCGGCGATGAAGGCGGTGACCAGGATGAACCCCAGCACCTGGGCCTGCAGAAGAAGCATCGGTTCCCTTTCGAGGGCATGCCTGTGGGGACAGCGAGCCCCCGAATCCTCACGCTGTCCCAAATTCTACGCAACAATGAAACAACGAGACAACGAAGGAGGTCGGCACTGATGGCCCGCCCCGAAACGCCCCTGCCCGAGGAGGCCCCGCCGCCGCTCCTGGAACTCGCCCAGGGGCTACGGGATCTGAGGGCCGCCGCACAGCTCAGCTACCAGGTCATGAGCGAGCGTGTCCATCTCAGCCCCGCCTCCTTCTCGCGGGCGGCGTCCGGCCGACAGGTCCCCACGTGGGAAGCGCTGCGCGCCTATCTGAAGGCGTGCGAAGTCCCAGCGGACAAATTCGACGCCTGGCACGAGCGGTGGCGTGATGCCGAAGCGGCCGCGCAACTGGCACCGAATCCCTGGCTCGTCGACGCCGAGATCGCACACCTGGCAACGGCCGGTCGGCTCCGCGAGCTGCACGCCGCCGCGGGACGCCCGTCATTGCGGATGATCTCGGAACGGTCCGGCGTTCCGCGCAGCACCGTCCACCGCATCCTGTCGGCGTCCACCGACACCCGTCGCAGGACTCCGCCGTCCCCGGATCTCACCCTGCAAGTCGCCAGCACCTTGCTGGGCTTCCTGCGGCCCGGCGAGTACAGAAGGGGCGGGCAGTTTGAGGACGTGTACAAGCTCGTCCGCCGCACCCACCCGGTCCGGGACCCCCGCCGGCCTGCCGACGGAGGCGTCCGGCGGGCCCTCGCCGCCGCCCAAACCGAACCGCCCCCCGCCGAGCCGGGGCCGGAGGAGACGTTCGCCGAGTTCGAGCGCAGCCTCCGCCTGGTGAGGAACCTGATCGCCCACGGGCAGCTGAAGACCGACCCGCTGATCGCCGCCCAGGTGATGAACCTGGCCGCCCTGCTGGAACGGGCCGAACCGGACCGCCTCGCCGACGACCCCACTCCGGACGGGACGGACGGAGCATGAACCCAGCCCCGGCGGGAGACGCCCTCGCCCCCCGCGACGCGCGCGGCACCCTGGCCACGGTCCACCGCGACCCGCGCGACCAGTGGCCCGAGCACGCCCGGAAACTGCATGACCACCTGGTCGGCCTGTACGGCGACGACCCGCTGCCGACGCTCGCCGCCTCCTGGATCGCGCACCAGCGCTCGGTGAACACCATGAAGTCCTACGCCCGCGGCTTCAAGGTCTTCGAGGAGTACGCGCGGGAGCACGGCGCCCACCCCCTGACCGTGAAGTTCACGCTCGCCGACGGGTTCCGGCTCTGGCTGGAGACGACGCCGCAGTGGCAGCGGGTCAAGGGCGGCCGACCGGGCGAGATGACCCGCACCGGCAAGCCGTACTCGGACGCCTCCCGGGCGAACTCCCTGTCCGCGGCCTCCAGCTTCTTCCGCTTCCTGGACAAGGTCAGCGATGACGGGGTGAAGAACCCCTTCGACGCCGTCCAGCGCCCGTACATCAACCCCGACTTCTCCTCGACCCCCGGCTACACCGAGCAGGAGTGGGCGAAGCTGCTGGTCACGGCCCGCGACGAGCACCGCGTCGCGGCGTACCGCAAACGCACCTACGCCCTGCTCCTGGTGCTCTACACCTGCTGCCTGCGCATCGACGCCCTGCTCAACGCCCGGGTCGAGGACCTCGGCTACGACAAGGGGCACCGCGTGCTGCTGCTGGAGAAGGTCAAGGGCGGCGGCCGGGCGAAGAAGCCCGTCCCGCCGGCGGCGTGGGACGCGCTCCAGGACTACCTCGACGACCGCGACGCCGAGTCGGCGTGGCTGTTCTGCACCGCCTCCGGCGGGCAGCTCGACGAACCGGCGGTGTGGCGCACCCTCCAGTCCATCGCCGCGCGCGCCGGACTCCCGAAGCGCGGCCCGCACGGCACCAAGGTCGACGCCATCACCCACGCCCTCGCGAAGCCGGACGCGCGCCCGGACAAGGTGCAGCGCTGGGCCGACCACCGGGACTCGCGCACCACCCAGCGCTACAACGCCCGCAAGGAACTCCTCGACGACAGCCCCGGCTACGGCCTCGCGGCCGACGTCGCCGGAGCGCTGGCGCAGGGTACGGACTGACCCGCCACCTCACGCGACAGGGCCCTGGGCTGCGGAGATCCGCAGGTCAGGGCCCTGTCGCGTCGGATTCGGCACATTATCCGAGCCGATACGCCACCGGCCACCCCCTCACCCGAACGAGTGCAGAATTCCGCCAATATTCTCCGGGGTCTAGACGGTGAGGGTTTGGCGGCCCACACTCTCCATACAGACCCCGGAGAACCGGGCAAGAATCCACCGGACACGATGGGAAGGGAACGACAGTGAGCCGACTCGACGAGATCCTCGCCCGCGCCGCCGAGCGTGAGCAGGAGCTGGAGGAGATGCACGCCGCCTACGAGGAGATGGACGCCCGCGAGTACGAGGACTTCAACCGCGAGATGGACGCCCGCGACGCCAACCGGAAGGACTGACTTCAATGACCGCCATCCCGCTCATCACCCGCTACGCCACCGACATCGCCTTTGTCGCCGAGGACCGGCCCGCCGCCACCCTGGCCGAGCTGGCCGAGCAGACGAGCACCGCCGCCGAACGCCTTGAGGGCGTAGGCATCCAGGGCGCCGAGGACCTCGACGACGCCGCCGCCTGCCTGCTCGCCGCCGAGACCGCGACCGGGTCCGATCGTGCCGCGCTCCTGCACCGCGCTGGCCGGTACCTCACGGACACCGCCGACATGGTCGGCGAATACCGGCTCATGGTCTGACGCTCGCACCACCGCCCCGGGGTACGGCGCACATCCCCACGAGGACGTCTGACTCGACACTGCGGTACAGGCACCGACGGCGGCGTGGCCGCCGTCGGTGCCGCTCCACCCCCATGGAAGGACACATGAAGATCACCATCGAAGGCGCCTCGGAGGAGTTCGAGCGGAAACTGCTCGCGCTGGTCGACGAGCACCGCCACGAGCTGGCCCTCACGATCGGCACGGAGTGGGACACCGAGCGGGCCACGCAGTACCTCGCCTCCCTGCCGGCCAACGCGCTGCGCTTCGCCAAGCTCGTCGTGGACGCCGACGGCGACAAGCCCGCCGAGGAGCTGCGCGAGGAGTTCCACGGCGAGTTGCGCGGCCCGACCATCGCCCTGTCCCGGGCTCTGCCGCGCGGCGTGCGCCACAAGTGGTGGCCCTCGGGCACCGAGGCGCCCATCACGCCCCGGTACGACCCCGAACACCCCAGCTGGCAGAAGGCCATCGCCTACACGATGACCAGCGACAACGTCACCGTCTTCCGGCAGGCCTTTGCCGAACTGGGCCTCGGCCCGGCGCCGGTGAACGACGACCAGAACAAGGAGGAGCAGCAATCATGACCAGCCAGCCCCATCAGTGGACCGCGCAGACCGTCCAGGAGGCATACGACATCCTGGATGCCGCACGGCGGCTCATCGAGGCGAGGATGCTCGCCCTCGCCCCCGGCGACTTCAGGGAGCGCGACAAGCGTGCCAGGACCACCCGGCTCCAGCTGAACATCACGTTTGATGACACCGGGCTGGACCAGAAGGTGACGGACCGGCACGCCTTCCTCCGTCAGGTCCAGCCCGAGGGCACGGACGCCGACCTTCCCTCGTACACCGAAACGGACGCCGACGGCAGTGTCACCGTCTACCACGGCAGTGGGGAGGTCGACATCGAGGCGACCGCTGAATGGGCCTCCCAGTCCAGCCCGCAGTTACTCACCCCTGAGCGCCACCTCGTCTCCGCGAAACGAGGCCTCGGCCTGCCGGTCATCGTCGTCATCTGCGGCTCCACCCGCTTCATGAACGAGATGGCCGAGGCGGACCTCCAGGAGACCGCCGCCGGCCGGATCGTCGTCCGCCCGGGCTGCAACATGAAGGAGCCGCACGCGCTGTGGGCCGACCCGGCGGACGCGGAGGACCTGAAGTACCGCCTGGACGAGCTGCACCGGGCGAAGATCCGCCTTGCCGACGAGGTCCTGATCGTCGGGGACTACATCGGGGACTCCACGCGCTCGGAAATCGAATACTCCCGGGCTCTGGGCAAGCCGATCCGGTACACGCACCCCGAGGTCGACCCGTACGGCGACGCGCTGCCGGTGATGAGCTGCGAGATCCGCCTGTCGGACGGCGGCTCGCGGACCGTGGCGTGTGTCGAGCCGGTGCCCGGTCTGCACGTCTTCGAGATGCCCGAGGACCTCCGGGAGGAGGGCGACGGCGTCGCCAACCCCTGGCGCCTGTCCCACTGCTCTGGCCGGGCCCTTGCCGCCTTCCCCACCCAGCAGGACGCGCTGCGCGGGGCCCGCGAGGTGGCCGATCTGAACGACTGGGCCCGCACACCCGAGAAGCTGAGCACCGGCGCGGACTTCGACCTCGACGAGTACGTCGACCGCCTCGTGCACCGCACGAACGGCCTGCTCATCCAGTCCGACAAGGGGGCGGCGCTGTGAGCCTCTTCGACCATCCCGTGGAGAGCGCCGAGACGCTGTGGCGTCGGCTGGTGGAGTACCAGCCCGCCCTGGCGGCCGCCCTTGCCCTGCACGTGCGGGAGCTGCCGCAGGACTGGCCGCAGCGCGAGCTCGGCGTCTTCCGGCCCGAGGCCGCCTTCGATCTGCCGGAGGGCGAGCTCCGGTACCGGGTGGAGATCGAGCCGTACGACAACTGGGAGGAGTGCGGCGCCTGCCACACCGACGGGGAGATCTGCCGGTTCCACACCGGCTTCGAGACCGGCTACAAGGCGCTGCACAAGCCGCTGCTCGACGCCATGGCGCTCGACCCGGCGGTCACGGTGGCCGCCGTGCTCCAGCGGCTGGCCGAGGACGACAACCACAACAACGGCACGGACAGCGACCCGCAGGTCGCGCCGGAGAACACCAGAAAGGCACAGGGATGAACGACACCACGGAGAACAACCGGCCGCAGCTGGAACCCCGCCCGCTCTTCGTCGCCGTCGGGCCCGCCGGTTCAGGCAAGTCGACCGCCGCCGCCTGGTTCCCGGCAGACGCCGTGGTGTGCCTGGACGAGCTGCGCCGCGAGATCAGCGGGGGCAACCCGGGCGACCAATCGGTGACCCCGGCCGCCGTCGCCCGACAGGTCAGCCTGCTGGACGAGCACCTGGCCGCCGGCCGCAGCGTGTTCGTCGACTCCACGAACGTGGAGCCGCACGTCCGCGCGGGCCTCCTGGAACTGGCCCGTCACCACGGGCGCCCGGCCTTCGCTCTGCGCTTCCCGATCGACCTCGACACCTGCCTGGCCCGCAACGCGCTGCGGTCGAACGACCGTCGTGTCCCCGAGGCCACGCTGCGCTGGCAGCACGGCCTTGCCCAAGAGGCCACTCCGGAGGCCCTGCTCCGGGAGGGCTTCACCGAGGTGCACGACCTGCCCGACATCGACCCCACAGCGACAGGAGCCACCATGTCCATGGACGACGCCCTTGCCCCCGAGCGGATCGCGGATGCCGTCGCCGTACTGCGCAAGGCGCAGCAGGGCGACCAGGAGGCACACGAGGACCTCGGCACCTACTTCCCGGGGTACGAGAGCCTGGTGATGCAGACCGACCACCTCCGCTACCTCGAACTCGCCGCCCGCGCCGGTCTGGAGGCCACGCACCTCCTGATCATGCACATCAAGGCCGACATGTGGGGGGCGTCGGTGGACACCTACACCTCCGACCTCGGGATGCCGCTCGCGTCCGTGAGTCTCGGGGACTACGCCAGCAGGACCGAGGCCGTCCGGGAGGCGGTGCGCGCCGCGACGGACAACGGATGGGTACTCGCCGCCGAGCACCAGTGGTCCGACTTTGACTGTGGTGGCGGGGAGATTCACATCCCGATTCACGTACGGCCGACGTCTACCACCCTCTGACCGGCAAGAAAGGGACTTCATCATGCGTACCTGCACCCGCATCCAGCGCCGCCGAGACCGCGGCTGGCGCAAGCCGAAGCAGTGCGTGATCGTGGACCGCACCAGCCACTTCGGCAACCCGTTCACCGTCGCGCACCTCATGGACGTCATCGGCTACAAGGAGCCGGAGGCCCGGCAGACCGCCGTCGCCGAGTTCCGCCACTGGCTCCGAGGTGGCCGCGCCTACTGGACCTCCCCCGAGGGCGACCAGCGCCGCGAGAAGATCCTCGCTCGGCTGCCGGAGCTGTGCGGCATGGATCTGGCCTGCACGTGCCCGCCCGGCGAGCAGTGCCACGCCGACGTCCTGCTGGAGTGGGCCGCGCTCTCCCCGCTCGCCCTGGAGGTGCGCACCGCCTCGGCGCGGGCCCTGGTCGACCGGCAGCGCGTCTTTCAGGGCCTGGAGCCGATGTACGACGCCGCCGCGCTGGCTGCCGTCCTCACCCACGCCGACCTGGAGGACGCGGCGTGACGACCGACCTTCCGCGTCTGGACCGGGCCGAGAAGTACGCCACGATCGTCCACTGGATCTACAACGACCGGCGGGCCGCCCCGCCGGCGCGGGAGCTGCTGCTCGCCGTGGCGTACGCCGCCTCCATCGCGCCCGGCGGCAAGGACCGGGTGCTGAGCACCGCCGCCCAGGTCCTGGGCCGTAGGGGGAGCCGCCCGCGGTTTGACGCCCTGGTCGCCGCCGACGCGCCCCGCTACAAGCCGCCTCGTGAGGCCGACGACTGGGGTCCGGGAGAGGCGCCGCGCTGCGAGGCTCCGCGTCTGCGTCCGTACGTCTACCGGCCCCGCATCACTGTCACCGGGCCGGAGGAGGGCACGGTGCCCCTGTGGCCCCAGGTGTCGCCGTCGCCGGTCCTGCACGCCGCTGCGGGGTTCAGCCCGCCGCCCGTTGACTACCGCAACGCGCAGGGGGTGTGCGGGGCCAACTCCCACCACAAGGTGCTGGAGCTGGACCCGCGTACCGGCTGGACGATCGCGCACTGGTTCTGCAAGCGGCACGTCGGCCACGCCGAGCGCGTGGCAGAGCAGGTGCGCGAGCAGAACGCGGCCGCGCCCGAACCGATCCCGAACGCCGGTGGCCTGCTGCCCGCGTACTTCAAGGCTCAGTGGGAGAAGGTCTACCGCCACTACGCCCCGGCCCGCTGGGAGCCGCCGTCCTACGGCCTGTCGGCCGACGACTGGCCCGACCCCGGCAACCCGCCGCCGGTGCGTTCCCCGCGCCGCCTCCGGGCGGTCTGACCCGCACGTTCCGCACACCACCCGGTCCCCAGTGCCCTCCACGACGAGGACCGCTCGGGACCGGGTTTATCTGGCCAGATAGACCGCCAATAGAGGGCCGGGGAACCCCAGCCTGGTTCATCCAGCACCGCACTGCCCGCAGCGAGGCCCGGGGCGACCACTGCCCCGCCGTCGCCGGTCGCCGCCGTGCGGGAACAGTCCCGGGGATCGGTGGAACCGTGGTCATCGGTGAGAACCATCATGGTTCGATCGCATCCCGTCGTGACCAAGCAAGCTGATTCCCCACCTGTTCTCCCCATGGTTTGAGAATGATCGGATGCATCACCAGTTCTGACCAGCTCCATTGAAAGGAACAGCATGAACGAGCCCGTGACCAACAGCCTGCGCCCCCACACCTGGTCCTCGGAGCAGTCCGTCGCCTACGAGGCGGCCATCGAGGCGATCAACGGTGTGGTCGGCGCCTATAGCGCCCTCATCGCCGACGCCGAGTCCCGTCCCGGCACGGACGAGGAGATCGCCGATTACCGGCGGCTGCGCACCGCGTGCCAGCAGGAACGGCGCGCACTGAAGGCCGAGGACACCGAGCAGATCGCCCGCGTCCGTGCTGCCTACTCCGCCCGGCTTCACGAGCTGACGGGGTCCGGCGCATGAGTCAGGAGGACGCCACCCGCTACCAGCTGCCGGCGGACGAGAACCGGCGCATATTCGCCTCCGACATCGTGCCGGACCACCTGACCGGCCCCATTCCCCAGGACCCGGCCACCGCTGTCTTCCTGCTGGGACAGCCGGGTGCGGGCAAGACCAGGGTGGCCCAGCTCATCGCCGAGCAGCTCGACGCCCGGGGTGGGTTCGTGGACGTCGACAGCGACCTCTACAAGCCTTATCACCCGCAGTACGCCCGGCTCATGGCCGAGGACGACCGGCTGATGACGCTCTACACCGGCAACGACGGACGGGCCTGGATGCGCCAGGCCCAGCAGTTCGTTCGGGGAGAGGATCCGCTCTCCGGCGGCCGGAAGCTCAACGCGCTGGTCCAGGAGATCGCCATGGACCCGCAGTTCCTGGCCGAGACCATGCGGAAGTACCGGGAGGTCGGCACCCGCATCGAAGGGTGCGTCCTGGCCGTCGCACAGGCACTGAGTGAGCAGGGCATCCTCAACCGCTACGCCGAGCAGGTCCGCGACCGCGGCCAGGGGCGGCTCACCGTGCCGGAGAAGGCACAGGCCTCCTTCACTGGCATCCCGGTCTCCTGCGAAGTCGTCGTGCGCGAGGGGCTCCTGGACGTGGGAACCGTCTACCGCCGGGGCGAGTCCACGCCCCGGTTCGCGGCCGACGCCTCCGAACTCGCCCGCGACCCCCTCGCGTTGCGCCGGGCCGTGGAACGGGAGCGCGACCGGCCCCTGACGCCGGAGGAGGCCCAGGACTTCCTCACCGTCCAGGCGAAGCTGCGGCAGGCCCTGCCCGCCGACTTCGGGCCCCAGCTCGACCGTATCGACGCGCTGGCCGCCCCGATCCTGGCACCGCGGCCCGGCAGCTCGCGCGTCTCGCCCTCGGCCGCCCGGTCGCGCAGCGCCTCGGCTTCCAAGCGCCCGGCGAACCCCGGACAGAGTTCGGCGCCGACGGACCGGGCCGTGCCGCGACACGGCCCAGAGGGCCCCGAACAGCGTCGCGGGCGCACCAAGTAACCCGCTCCTGGTGTGATGCCCCGAGTGCGGCACCACACCGGCGCCCCTGGAGCCCTGCGGCGCAACACGGCAAACAGGTCTGCCAGGCCACGAACACGCACCCACCCACCACTCGTGCTGACCGGGGCTCCCGTCCTTGGCACCACCACGCCCGCTACAGCCTGATCCATTCGATAAGCGAGACCTTCAGTCTGGCGCCCCGGCCTCGTACCGGGGCGCCAGACTCCGTTACTGAGAAATGAGGAGCACCATGAGGATCAACGGCATCGACGGCTTCCATATCGTGCAGGGGAACCTTCCGTGCTTTCACAGCGGGTTCACCCGGTGGATCGAGCAACGGGCCACGGACCAGAGTTACCCGGCGCTGGTCGAGATGCTTGGGATCGCGGCCCGCGACCGCGACCTCACCGAACATGTCCGTCTGCCGTAGCAATACGAGCACGCCCCCCGAGAACAGGGCCCGGCCGTACGGTCCGCCCAGGGGTGAAGAACAAAGAAGCTGTTCCTGGGGGCTTACCCGAAAATGCCCGCCGGGCGGGGCCGTCGGGGGAGCCGCGGTCAGCGCCGGGGCGCTGGAAAAGCAACCGCCCCCCACCTGTGGGTGGGGGGCGATCGATCCCTGCCGGCCGGGTCCGGTGTTTGTCCGTTCCGTTGCAGCGGAGCGGCCGTGCCCTGGCCGATGTACCTGCTGGCACACGGCCAGGGTAGCGAAGTGCCTGTTGCCGGGGGTGTGTTCGCTTCTACTACCAGCGGATGTGGAGGGCTTCGAGAGCGGCGACCTGTCCGGGGGTCAGCTCTCCGTTCTTGTGGCGGGTGCGCTGGACGCTGAGCCAGGCGTCGAGGCGGCGGCCGTTGACGAGGGTGTTTTTGGGCGGGCGGAGGTGGCCGTGGGCGGCGTGGTACTGGCGGGCGTCGTCGAGCCGGTCGTGCCAGGCGCGTTCGGCCCGCACGTCGGCCACGCCGTGGCCGGGGGTCCAGTCGATGCCGAGTTCGTTCAGGGCGGCGGCGCGTTCGGGGGGCAGGGTGTTGTTGCGGTGGGCGGTGCGCTGGCGGGACAGCCACACGGGCAGGTCGGTGCCGTCTTGGACGGTGCCGGCCGGGGGGCGCAGGTGTCCGTGGGTGGCGTGGTAGGCGCGGGCGGCCTGGAAGGACTGCTGCCAGCGAGCGTCGGCCGGGTCCCATTCCATGTCGAGTTCGTCCAGGGCGGCGATCTGTTCGGGGGTCAGTTTCCCGCTGCGGCGGGCGGTGCGTTGTTTGGCGAGCCAGTCGCTCAGGCTCCGGGCGGCTGGGTCGGTGTCGGTGTCGAGGGGGCGCAGGTGGCCGTGGAGCTGGTGGTGGGCGCGGGCCTGGTCGAGGTTCTGGGTGAAGGCGTCGGGGCGTGCCGGGGTGGGGGTGCGGGCCTTGGTGATGCGGTTGTTGAGTGCGCTGGGGGACATGTCCAGGGCGGTGGCGAGGGCTTTTTGCTCGACGCCTGCTTCGACCAGGGCGAGCAGGGCGGTGGCGGGCGGTTTGCCGCGCTGCTGGGGCAGGGCGAGCAGGGCGGTGATCTCCTCGTCGGTGGGTGGGCGCCGTGCGGGTGCGGCGGTCCAGATCATGCCGAGTTCGTCCAGGGCGGTGCGGCGTTCGGGCGGCAGGGTGCGGGTGCGGCCGTTCCTGTCCCGGACGCTGCCGGTGTTCAGGGCCCGTTGGTAGGCGATGAAGTCGCCGAGGTTGTAGCCCTCGGGGTCGGTGAAGGTGGTGGGGACGTCGAGGCCGCCGTGGCGTTCGCGGTAGCGGCGGCAGGCGGCGAGACCGTCCTGGAAGCGGGCTTCGCGGGGGTCCCAGATCATGCCGAGCTCGTCCAGGGCCCGCACGACGTCGGCGTGGACGTCGCCGTGGGCGTAGCGGTTGCGGCGGGTGGTCAGGGCGTTGCCGAGCCGGTAGCCGTCGTGGGTGGTGTGGTCGCGGGGGACGCGCAGGTGGCCGTGGGCGGCGTGGAAGTCGCGGGCGGCCTGGATGAGCCGCTGGTTGGCCTGGTCGCGGGTGTTCCAGACCATGCCGAGTTCGTCCAGGGCGGCGATGCGGTCGGGGGGCAGGCGGTCCTTGGCCCGGGTGCGGCGCAGGACGTTGATCTGCGTGCCGAGGCGGTAGCCGTCCTCGTCGCGGTGGGCCTGGGGCACGTTGAGGTGGCCGTGGTGGTCGCGGTAGGCGCGGGCGCGGGCGAGCACGGTGTCGAAGCGGTGCTGGTCGGTGTCCCAGATCATGCCGATCCGGTCCAGGGCGGTGATGCGGTCGGCGGGCATCCAGCCCTTGCGGTGGTGCTGGCGGGCGTTGAGGATCCACTGGCCGAGCCGGTGTCCGCTGTCGGTGACGTGGCGGGAGGGGACATCGAGGTGCCCGTGCTCCTCGTGGTAGCGCACGGCCTCGTGGTGCCCCTCCCACCAGGGGCTGGTGGTCTGCTGCACGAGCAGCAGCTTCATCCGGGCGAGGAAGTCCTGGCTCGCGCCGGGCGGCAGCATGAACGTGATCTTCTCGGGGAGCTGCGGGTTGACCGAGGAGCCGTGTGACCGCTGGTGGTCGAGTGCGGCACCGAAGCCTTCGTCGTGGGCGCGCAGGGCGCGCACGACCTGCCACAGTGTGTCGTAGGTGCCCGGATCGAGATCGCCGATCTCGCCGTCCTCGTCGGGCACGATCACCGGCACGATGATGGTCGACGGTCCCGGAACCTGCGGGTCGCGGCGCAGGGCGCGCCCCACGGCCTGGGTGATGTCGACCACGGACCGTTTCGGGTGGGCGAACAGGATTGCGTCGACGGCCGGGAGGTCGACGCCTTCGCCCAGGCACCGGGCGTTGCTGATCACGGACCAGCCGTCGCGGGTGTCCCGCAGCCGGTCGAGCACACGGTTGCGGATCCGGTGCTCCATCCTGCCGTGCACGTGGCTCGCGTACAGGCCGTCCTGGGTTCCGGGGGCGATGCGGGCCAGGTTGCCGGTCAGGGTCCGGGAGTACTCGGCGGCCGCCTCGATGCGGGGGTGGAAGGTGAGCACGCGGCGGATGCCGTACTGTTCGCGGGCCCGGCCCAGGGCGACCTGGGCGGCGATGGTCTGCAGCGAGGGCCCGCCGGCCTGTTCCACGTACTCGACCCGCTCGTCGGCCAGGAGCTTGCGTGCCGTGCTGTCCGGGATGCCGATCACCGCGATGCGGTAGTCCTCCAGGTAGCCCTCGGCGATGCCCCGCGCGAAGGAGTACCGGCCCAGGACCGGGCCGAACACCTCCACGTCGTTCATGCCGACCATCTCCACCGAACCGTCGGCGAGGATGAACCGCAGGTCATCGCGCGGGGTGGCGGTCATGGTCAGTCTCCGCCGGGACGGGAGCCTGCCGGGCTTGAGGATCTGCCGGGTGGTGAACTCCACCCGTCCCGCCATGTGGTGCCCCTCGTCCAGGATCACCAGGTCCAGCGGCGCGGTCGCCTCGACCGCGTCCGCCAGGCGGGGCCCGGACGCGTACGTGCACAGCACCAGCCGCAGGCTCGCCGCTGGCGGCCTCCTCAGCCAGGACGTGATCGCCCCGGTGTCCGTGGTCACCGGCACCGGCAGGTCCTCGGCGTGCACCGCGGCGTCCACGACGCTCTCGTCGCCGCAGACCACCAGCGCCTCCAGCGCCCGGCGGCCGTTGCGGCCCCAGGACGCCAGCGTCTGCGCGGCCAGCGCCAGGGACGGAACCATCACGGCGACGGTGCCGCCCTCGGGCAGCAGTTCCTCCGTGGAACGCTGCCCGACGACCGTCTTCCCGCTCCCGCACGCCATGTGAATCTGGCCGAGCCCGCCATCCCTGAGGCCCGCCACCACCGAATCGGTGATCTCCTGTTGGTAGGGGCGCAGTTCCATCACACCGAGGGGCAAAGCCGCTGTCATGCCGCGGCCTTGCCGGTGCGGGGGGTGCGGTTGCCGGAGCCGGGCCGGGCGGCGAGCGCGGCCCGCACCTCCCCGGCCAGGTAGTAGGACTGAAGGCGCCCGGAGTCCGGGTTCGGGCCGTGGTAGAACGCCTTCACCTTGAGGCGGCCCATCACCACCGCGGCCGCCTTCGCCGGCTGTTTCGCCGTCGACTTCAGCTCATCGCAGCCGATCTCTTCCAGGGTGAGCGGCTCGTAATGGTCGACGATCTCCTCCAGGTCGATGCCCTCGACGCAGGCGGCGATGTCCAGGTGTCCGTACTCGTCGACGGGGTAGCCGTCGAACTCGCCGTCCTCGGGCTCCCGGGGGCCGATGAACTCGTCCCCGCACAGCGCCACGTCGGCCGGGAGCGCGTTGTCGATCGCGGTCCGGTAGGCCCGCTTGATGGCGTCCAGGGCGCCGGACTTCTCCAGCAGGTCCCGCCACTCGGGCTCGCCGCCGACGTAGTCGAGGACCTCGACGTCGGGGCCGGTGGCATGGGTATCGATGAGGCTGGACCAGGTGCCGTACCTGGTGGTCATGAGGTGGCTCCTTCTTGTCGTGGAACGTGCGGTGGCGGACGGCGGGCGGGTATCAGAGCGCGGCAACGGCCACCTTGATGCCGCTGAAGACGCGGGCGACGAGGTCGACGGTGGTGCGGGTGCCGTCCAGGAAGCGGATCTCGTGGGCGTCGGCGCCGTAGTGCCGGGCGTGCAGGCGACCGTCCGCGGTGTCGAACCAGACCTTCTCGATCGCGTCCAGGGCCCGGGTGGCGCGGCCGTTGGCGATGTCTCGGCCGTCCAGGGTCGCCCCGCAGATGTTGCCCGTGCCGTACCGGGAGACGTCGATCCCGGTGTACTGCTCCCAGTCGTTGAGGTAGACGCGGTCCATGCCGTTCTTCTGCCAGCGGCGGCCGCCGATCGCGACGAGGAGCTCGGCGGTGAGAACGACGGTCCGGGCCCTGCGGCCGGTGCGGCGGGCGCCGATCTCGACGCAGCGGGCGAGAGAGGCGGCGTCGACGACCCACCGGCCGGCGGTCTTGGCGGCAGCGACGACACCGGCACGGCACCAGCCGCGGACGGTGGCGACGGTGACGTTCGCGGCGGCGGCAGCAGCGGTGGTGTCCATCGGGATGTCCCTTTCTCGTCGAGCAACGGCCCCCATAGTGTTGTACGTACAACGCCATGGTCAAGGAGGCGTCACCCGGAAGAGTGAAAAGGAGTCAGGGGCACCATCGGATCCCCCTTCCCGGCCGCCGCACCCCGCCGTCGGTGCGCGGCCTCCCGGCAGGGACCCCACCTGCACCTTCCCGGCGCCCGAGGGCCAGAGGCCGGTCCGCCCGGCCGGGAATGGCCGCCCGACACGACCGGATACATCTGTAGACACCTGTATCCGGCTTGTGTCAGGGTGGCCCCGTTCCCACCGAACGCAACGGGGCGGCCGACGCCGATGCGACCCGCCGTCAACCGCCCCTCACCGGAGAAAGGACCTCCCCCGATGAACGCCACCGTACCCGTGCACAACTCCCGGGCTCTGGCCGCCTACCTCGCCGAGCACGACATGCCCGGCCGGCGCTCGATGACCGCCATCGACAACCTCCGCCGCGCCCGCGCCAAGAACCGCCCGGCCCCGGTCCCCGCCACCCGCCCCACCCCCGCCGACCGGCTCCGCGTCAGGCTCACCCGGCAGGCCGTCGCCGAGATCGCGCGGCGCGGCGGCGAAACCTACATCGAGGGCGAGAAGGGCCGTGTCGCGGACACCCTGTCCATCACCGAACGCGACAAGGCGACCGGGACCATGCTCCTGCGGGCCTCGGGGTGGCGCTATTACTCCCGCGCCTTCGGCTCCCGCCACGTCGAACTCGCCTACGTCTACGGCACCGACGACGCGGGCCCCTGGGCCGTCCGCGTCCCCGGCACCATCACCTCCCTGGCCAAGGCACTGGAGTGGATGGAACCCGCCGAGGTCACCAAGGCCCGCACCAGCGGGCGGCGGGTCCGGCGTCAGGGCGACATCTACGCGATCGAGACCACCCGCGCGCACGACGGCAAGGGCAGCGAGAACCTTCCCGACGCCCACGAGTGGCGCCCCGGCACCCGCTATCTCGTCCACCGGCCCGAGGACGGCCGCCGCCACCGCCCCCTGAAGCTGACCGTCCCCGTCCGCTTCGTGCGCCAGCGCGTCCTGGAGATGGGCCGCAGCGGCCACCGCGCCTACGGCGACTGACCCCCGCACCCAAGAAGGGGGCGGCCGTCCGCTGCCCCTCCCCCACCCGTCGAAAGCAGGGACCCCGCCCATGGCCGACACCCGCATCCAGACCCGCGTCTCCGAGACAACCGCCGCCTGGCTCGAAGACCGCGACCACCGTATGAACACCGGCAGCCCCCACCTCCAGGCCAAGATCGAGCTCTCCTTGTGGCAGGACGCCCTCGCCGCCGAACTGCGCCGCATCCGCCTCACCCTCAACCAGGCCAACTGCATCGCCGACATCCTCAACGGCTCCCTCATCACCCCCGGCGTCGCCGGCAACGTGCCCGCGGTCTACTTCGAGGTCACCGACGCCTTCCACCTCGTGCGCGAACAGCCGATCCCCTACGACGAGAACCTCTACGGCACCAAGTGGGGCATCGACGAGGAACGGCTCACCGACTACCTCCGCAGCCTCGGCCCCACCGCCGACCACGCCCTGCACGACGCAGTCGCCCGCTGGTGGGAAACCGACGCGGACCCCACCGTCGAGGGCTGGGCCGGTGTGGGACTCACCGTCGTCCCCGACCCGGAACCCGACACCACCGAGTGAGAGCAGCACCCGAACCGGCATGACGGCGAAGGGGGTTCCGCCCCGTGGGCGGAACCCCCTTCGCCGTCTCCGGGTCGCCGCCCGGGCACGCTCTGTCGCGGCGGCTTCCCTGGACAGCTTTCGGCCCCGGTCACCTCGATAAGGTGACCGGGGCCGAAAGCTGTCTGGTCAGAACAACCGGCTCTACTCGGCGGGGTCTTCCAGCGTGAAGTCCTCCCGGCATTCCCCGCACATGATGCGGCGGCGCTCCAGCGTCTTCGGGGAGACCCGGATGACCGCGGGCGGCTCGCACCGGCAGACCGCCTTGACGTAGTTGCGGTTCTCTTTCTCCTTCTTCCCGGTCGGCACCTCGCCGCTCCCGCTGGCGTCGTCGGTGTCCGAGTCACTGGTGGTCCCGCCCTTGCCGCCGCCGCGGCTGCGGGTGCCGACGATTTCGGGGGTGCGGGTGGCGCGCATCGCCTTGTCGAGCGCGGTGATCTCCTTGGCGTACGTCTGCGCCGCCTCGTCCCCCAGCTCCGTACCGGCGAACCCGTACTTCTTCTTCCACTTCTCGCTGACATCGGGCCGCTCGACGAGCCCCATGGCCTCGGCCGTCTTCCGGAACTCCTTGTTGTGGTACTGGCTCGCCGAGCAGTCCTTGACGCCGCGTGCCTCGTTGGCCGCGTGGGCGGCCTCGTGCAGGAGGTATCCGAAGACCTTGGGGGCGCCGTCGGCGAGTGACTCGGCGGTGACGAACACCTCGTGGTGGACGTCGTCGCCCTCGCGCAGCCGCCACCGGCGGGGCGCGAAGTGGGCCAGCTCGACCGCGCTCGCGCGGCCGCCGGTGGCCATGCTGATGACGGCCTCGGGTACGTCCGTGTGGCGGGCGCGGATTGCATCCCAGGCCTCCACGAGGGCGGAGGTGATTCCGGCGGCGATCTTCGCGACAGTCACCTCGGCGGGCAGGTCGGGTACGACCTCCAGGGACGGGGCGGGTGCGGGCTCGGGAATGACGGCGACGGCTTCGGTAGGCATGGCTTCACCCTATCCGAATCTCACCTCTTAAGAGGTGAGATTCTGGGGTGAGTTGGCGGCACGCTGCTCCAACTCGTGCCGGATACGGCCTGCTGGTGGCGGGTGGAGGAATGCACCCGACTGGCCGTCCTCATGGCCGACCGCAGCATCGAGCACCTCGTCGTCCCCGAGGCCCGGTCCCCTGAACAGCAGGGCGCCGACCTGGAGGCAGAGTTCTCCAGCGAGCTGGAGAACTCCTACGTCCGGATCGCCGCGGCGGGCTCCGATCCGGAGTGCATCCTGCCGAGCATGCTGATGGGGATGGCCGGAAAGCTGGCGATCCTCGCGACGGATGTGTCCCTGCGGAGCAACCGGGACGCAGCTGCGGTGATCCGGTCGATCGGCGGCCGGTAGCGGGGTCCACGAACGCCGACGGGCCGCCGGGGGAAGTTCCGTCCTGGCGGCCCGCCCTTGTGGCTCTGCGTCAGTCGGCGTGCGTCCAGGCGCTGGGGACGAGACCGGGCATGCGGTGCTCGACCTGGTGTTCTCCCTTGGTGCAGCCCCCGAACGGGCCGGTGGAGCTGCGCAGTTCCCGCAGGGCGGGGTCCAGGTGGTCGCGGTGCCACACCGAGGGCCCGGTGTAGCCGCAGGACGCCGGGTCGGTCAGCTCCTGCCAGGCCAGCCACATCGCGTGCAGCCGGGCGATGGCCACGGGGTGCTCGAACCACAGGTGGCACCAGCGGGCATCGGCCGACGGTTCGGCGAGGTAGCCGGGTACCAGCACCCCCTCGACCCATTCGATCAGCGCCCGCAGCTCGTCGTCGTACTCCGGCGGGTCGAGCAGCAAAATAAACGGCGGGTACTGCCACTCCTCCTCTTCCTCGTCGCCCTCCTCGGCAGCAGCCTCCCCGCCGGCCGTCTCCTCCTCGTCGGCGGAGGCCTCGCCCGGCTCCCCTTCCGCGTCCCCGGTCAGCTTCTTGACCAGGGCGGTCAGGCTGGCGACCTGGGCCTTGAGGTCTTCGATGTCCTCGAACATGCCGACCGGCACATTCAGCTCCGGACCCTTGTCCGGTTCATCGTTCACGGCGGGCCGCCTGCCGTTCCTCGTACGCGACGACCGCGCGCTCGGTGATCGCCTTCTCCTCGGCCTTCATCTGCGGGCCGATGTGCGCCATGGCCTGCTCGGCGTACCAGGGCCGCAGTCCGATCTGCGCGACCGGCATGCCGGTGGACATCAGCAGTGCTGTCCCCTTGCGCATGGCGCGGATCTCGGCGGGGTCGAGTACCTGCTCGCGCTGCTCGGACCAGGACCGGCTGCCGCCGTCCTTGCTCTTGGAGTACGAGCCGCGCTCGACGTGGTGCGCGCCGGTCAGGGAGCTGATGTCCTGGGCGAACTTGGCGTCGTCGATGCCGACGCCGATGACCTTCTTCGTCGCAGCGGACCACATGGCGTCCATGCCGACCTCGCCCCATGCCTTCACGCCCTGGCGGTAGGACTGGAGGATCACGAACGGGGTGATGCCCCGGGATCCGAGGTGGCTGTAGAGGTCGGGCAGGTCGGCGATCTTGCAGATGTTCGCGGCCTCGTCGAGCACGGCGCGCATCGGTTCGGGCAGGCGGCCGCCGTGGCGTTCGCCCGCCTCGGCGCCGGCGGTGAACACGGCGTCGGCGACCGCTGCGACGAGCGCCGACGACGGGCCGCCCTTCTTCGACAGCAGGTACAGGGTGTCCTTGCTGGTGGCGAAGTGCTCGGGGTCGAAACGGGCCCGGTCCTTGTCCGGGGTGACCCACGCGAGCACTTTCTCGTCGCGCAGCGCACTCATGGCGGTGCGGGCGTTCTGGTAGATGCCCGACTGGGTTTCCTCTGCGATGTTGATGGAGGAGTCCACCTGCTCGGCGAGCACCGGCTCGTGCCGGTACAGCACCCGCAGCGGCGCCTTCTCCTTCGGGTCGGACAGCCACTTCATGACCTCGCGGACGGTGGCCCCTTCCCACCACGCGGCCCGGAAGAGGCCGGTGAGGAGGTCTCCGGCGGCCTGGGACCAGAAAGGATCGGCCTGCTCGGAGGTGATCTGGCTGACGAAGTGACTGGCGAGGCGTTCGGATCCCTCCAGCGTCTCGGCCAGGGCGACCAGGTCGATCCACACCTCCCGATTGGCCTGGGCGACGCCCTGGGTGTCGAACAGGAAGGTCTGCCCCACCCTGGCCCGGCTCGCGAGGGTCGCGGCGTAGACGTCGGCCTTGTTGGAGGTCATCAGCAGGGCCGCGGGGGCTTCCTCGGCCACGGGGATCGCGAGGCTGGTCGACTTGCCCGCGCGGGGCGCCATGATGGCGACGTAGGTGTCCTCGTCGCTGCCGCGCAGCTCCACCCCGGAGGGGAGGTGATCGCCGAGCAGCACTCCCCGGTCCTTCGCCGGGATGTGCTTGGGGTCGGCCTCCCGGAGCGAGACCCGCAGCCGGGTCGCGGCACGTGCGGCGTGCCGGGGCGTGAGCTCGCGCACCTGGTACAGGGTGGCCAGGCTCGACGGATTGCGGAACCACCGGAACGAGATTCGCAGTCCCCAGACGACGAGGGCGACGACCACGACGTCGAGCAGGGACGCTCCGACGAGCGAGGCCGTCTGGGAGTGCGGCCACACCGCCGACCAGTCCGTGGCCATCCGGTAGACCGTCAGCGGGGCGGCGGGGGCGACCGGTTCACCGGTCAGTACCGCGCCGGCCGCCGCCCCGGCCCAGCTCGACGCGCCCAGGACCACCGCGCCTCCGCCCAGGATGCCCCCGAACGCCCATGCCCGGTCGCTGTCCGTCATCATCGTCCGCCACCCCCGGTGGTCGTCGCCCTGCGGCGGTTGCTGTCGGTGTGGTACAACCGCCGCTCGGTCGCGGTGAGTTCCAGTGCGGCCGCGATCCCGGGCCGCGTCCCGATCTTGATCAGGTACTTTCCTCGGCCCGGGTGGCGGACCCCGTCCTCCTCCGGGCCGTTGCCGTCCCCGCGGTGGGCCGAGCCATCGATGTCGAGGCCGGTGGACGTCGCCGACGACCACGACGCGATCATCATGCGCTCCTGCTCGGTCAGTGACCGCTTGCCCGTCACCCGCATCAGCTCCTCCGCTGAGGAGGCCCCGATGACCCACGTGTCGCAGCGGTCCATCAGACCGCGGGCCTTGGCCCGGTCGGTCTCGGTGGGCAGGGCCTCGGTGTCCAGCAGGGAGTGCGTCACGTAGATCGTGACGTCGTCGGTGGTGCGGTTGAGTCGGGAGATCGCGTCCATCGCGTCGACCAGGCCTGGCCCGGAGCGCAGGGCCCGCCACATCTCGTCCATCGGCAGAACGAGTTTGCGGTCCAGCAGCCCGATGGACCGGGCGGAGTCGATGCTGTTGTAGGTGTAGGCCCATGTCGCGATCATCCCGGCGGAGAGCACATCGTTGCCCCGTGCGCGCAGGGCAGAGATGTCGACGGAGACGGCGGGGGCGTCCAGGGCGAGCGAGGTGGTGGTCGGGCCGTCGAAGAGGCCCTTCAGGGGCCCCCCGATCAGGTTGTCGAGCCCGGCGATGACCGACCGCGTCAGGTCCTGGTAGCGGTCGCCGCTGGCGGCGAGCTTGGCCCGCAGCTCCTCCGGGGCGGCCCGCAGCACCTGCACGACATCCGCGACGACCGGGTCGTCGGCAGGGTCCTGGGCCGCGGCGGCGACCTGGACGGCGGTGTCGAGTGCGGAGCGCTCGATCTCGTCCGGGGTCCGGCCGAGCCCGTGCTTGGTCGACAGCAGCGCCACCAGCGTCTCCAGGCGGCGGCCGTTGAGGATGTCGAGCAGCGCTTCGCGGCGGCCGGCGGGCAGATTCTGCACCTGCCCCTTCAGGGGGCCGGAGTCCAGCGGGTTGATGCGGCCGATGCCGTCGCCGATCCGGACCACGGACCCGCCCAGCTCGGCGACCAGGGTGCTGTATTCGCCCTTGACGTCGCCGGGGATGCACACCATGTGCCCGTAGGCGGCGTAGACCAGGCAGATCCGCTTGACCAGGGCGCTCTTGCCCGCGCCGGGCTGGGACATCACCCACACGCCCGGGTTCGTCGTCAGCTGTCCGGTCCAGCCGGACGGGTCGATGCACACGAGTTCGCCCGTGAGCACGTCCCGCCCCACGGGCACGCCGTGGGGCGGGAGCCCTGCCCCGAGCAGGAACGGGTAGATCGCACCGGCCTGTGTGGTCGGGCCCGTGTAGACGGTGCCGGTGTCCTCCACCGGCGCCCGCCCGCTGAACCGGCCGCCCCACCCCATGCGGGGGGCGAACCGGTTGCGGAGCTTCTTTGCCGCTTCCCGCTCCTGGCGGGTGGCGGGCTGCTCGCTCGCCGCCGTGACCCGTCTCGGCGTGGTCACCGCCGGCGGTTTGTTCCGTGCCATGAACGAACGTCCCTACTTCACGAGCGGGTTGTAGCCGAGCGGGAGCCCCGCGGCGAACACCGCGGCCTGGGCCCCGTAGGCGGGGCGCATCCGGATGCCGCGCATCGCCTTGATCGCACGGTCCATCTCCTGGCGTGCGGCGGGCAGGTCGGCCGTGCGGCGGGCGGTGATGGTCACCATGAGCGTCCAGTCGACGACCTGCGCCCCTCCGGCGGCCTGCGCGGCGGCCTGTTCCGCCCTCTGCATGTCGGCCTTCTGCGACCATTTCGCACGGCCCTTGACCTCCGCGGTCGCCCGCGCCCGGTTGGTCGCGTTGTCGATCTCCCGTTCCAGCACCGCTTCGCCCTCGTGCGGGTCCAGCACCCGGTAGGCGAGCGTGATGCGCCGCTGGAACCGGCCCGGGGCCAGCAGGGGCAGCAGCACGCTGTAGGGGATCGGGCGCCGCGGCATCTCCCGCAGCACCCACGACAGCGACACCGCCCCGTCGTGGGCGTACTCCTCCCACCCGTCGTCGGCGGCCTGCGGCCCGCACTCCGACCACGACAGTTCGGAGAAGTCCTCGTTGCGGGAGTTGAACGTGTCCGGGTCGTACGCGCCGCGCACCAGGCGGCGCAGGTCGACGTCGGTGGCGCGGCGCTGGATGTCGGTGCCCGTGCCGGACAGGTCGATCGCGTAGACCGCCTTGAGTGTCTCGGCGACCTGCTCGGCAAGGTCGGTGGGGGGGTTCACCGATGCGCTGGGGTCCACCGTCACCGACATCCACGGCGCCATGCTGGCCGTGGCTCGGGGAGTGGTGCGCACCAGCTCGTCGACGAGGTCCCGTGCCAGCTGGGGGGCACGGGCGTCCTTGCGGGCCTTCACGTCGTCACCCAGCGCCTCCCCGGCGCCCGGGGTGATCTGGATGGTCACGCTCGCGCCCTTGATCTGGTCGTCGGTGCTCATCGTGTCGAGCACCGACGACCAGTTCCGCAGACCGCTCTGCACGGTGCCGGTCGGGGCCATCAGGCTGCCGCCGGGAGCCAGCAGGGTAGTGACCGTCATCCGGCCGGTGGCCCGGTCGTGCACAACCCCGACCGGGCGCCCGGTGTTCGGGTCGTGCGCCTTGATCAGGGTGGAGGACGCCCCTACCCCGGGCAGGTCGAGCGCGTAGGGGTGGGGCAGCAGCACCCGGCGGAAGAGGGTCGCCTCGGCGCGGGTGGCCCGCTTCCACGCGAACTGCGCCCAGTAGTACGACAGGGCGGACATCCCGTGACGGCGCGCGGCGGCCAGGCCGAGCAAAGCGCCGGTCACCGGCAGGGTGACCAGCAGCGTCATCGGCTGCTGCGTGCCCACCAATCCCACGCCCACCAGGACGCAGGCCCCGGTCAGTGTCGCCGACTTCGACAGGCGGCCGAACCCGTAGCTGTGCCGGACCCGAAAGCCGCTGGCCATCAGCGCCTTGGGTACCTCGTGCGTACTCATTGCTGTGTGCCCCCTGATCCGATTTCCGCGGACGCCCCCTGGATGGTGTCGTTGACGCCGTCGATGACCTGGATGCCCGCGCTGACCGCCACTCCGGCCGGTCCCGCGACCGCTCCCGCTTCGGTGCTCGCCCCGGCCTGGGTACCGGTCTGGGCGGTGGTGACCCCGCCCATCCCTTCTGGCCCGGCCGGTGTCTGGGAGGGCAGCTGGGCCGACGACTCGTTGCGGGCCGCCTGCATCTGGGCGGGACTACCAGGCTCACCGCCACCCGAGGGCGGAGGGTCGTCCGGGTCGTCCGGGTCATCCGGGTCCGGATCCGGGTCCGGGTTGGGCATGCTCTGCGCGACGAACTGCGCGTGCTGCACGGGGCTGTCCGGCCCCGCCTCGCCGCCCTCTCCGCCCTTCCCGCCACCGGCGAAGAACCCGGCGGCCGCACCGAGCGCCCCGCTGGCTCCGCCGGCTGCCATTCCTCCGCCGACCGCCGCACCGAAGGGCGCGAAGATCCGGGTGAGGGGGCCGGGCGCGAGAATCCCGAGCAGGAGCGTGGCACAGCCGCGCAACCACTCCGTCAGCGTTGCGGCGTGCCCGAATTCGGTGAAGCCGGTGCAGACGATGACCGCCAGGATCGGCTTGTACGCCACGATGACGAGCCCCGCCGTGATGAGCTTGGGGGCCCACTGGCGGGTGGCGTCACCCCCGGCCCGGCCGCCTCCGGCCACGGGCAGCAGCAGGCAGATGATGGGGATGGCGCTCTGCCGCAGGAACACCATGACCAGCTGGATGAAGCCGACCAGGAGCAGGATCACCAGGACCCCGGCCAGGGTGACCGGGTTGGCGACCGTCATCGGCACCATCACCGTGATGATCCGCTCGAAAGCTTTCCCGTCGTCCTCGAAGGCCGCTTCCACGAGTCCGTTGGTGAGGGCGTCCCCGGCCTTCAGCAGGATCGCGAACATGCCCACCCCGCATGCGGACAGGAAGATGTTCTCCACCCAGCCGCCGGCCGAGCGCCAGATGTGTTTGGCCTGCCCGGTGACCGCCATTTTCCCCATCTGCCATGTCACCCCGCATGCGGCGATCACCAGCCCGAGCCAGACCAGCATGCCCGCCAAGGTGGCGTCTCTGCCGAACAGCCCGATCCCTGCCAGATCGACCGACGGCCCCAACAGAGCCACCGTCAGCACCTTTTTCAGGAGCCATTTGGCCACGTCCCCGGCCGACTTGATGACATCACCCAGGGCACTGTCCCAGACCGCGTCCCACGCCTTGTTGACCGCTTTCTCCGTGGCCTGGCCGACCTTGTCGCACAGAGTGCTGTCGGTGAGCTCCATGACCACGGCCGCCAGCGGTCCCGGGCCGAGCTTGCAGGCGACCTTGGCCGCGCCGCCGATCACACCGTCGGCGGCGGCGGGCGCAGGCGCGGCCACGGCCAGGCCGAGCACCGCGGCCAGGGCGACCAGGAGCGCAGCGATCCGGCGCTTCACGACGCCTCACGGATGGCGGTCCACCCGGCGGCGTTGAACTCGGCGTCCCCCGGGGCGACCATCTTGGGCTCGTCCTGCCCCCGCACGGCGAGCTGGGTCTCGGCGGTCGAGGTCGAGGTCAATTTCCAGTCGCCGTCCTCCCACTCGGCACCGACCAGGGAACGGGTGTAGGAGCTCGACTCCTTCGCGGTCTCCCCGTTCCTCTGCACGACCCTGGACAGCAGCCAGAGCCCGGCCTGGTCGGCGGACGACTTGATGACCTGGTAGGCGACCACGGTGCTGCGCACGTACGCGCCGGGCGGCAGAGGCTGACCGGCGCGCACGCCCATTTCCCGGGCCAGCGCCTTGTCGGCATCCGCGCCGGCCAGTTTGACCCGCTCGGCTGCGTCGTCGGACCGGTCGATCTGGCCGACGTACGAGTGGTACAAGCGCAGCTGTTCGTCAGTGATCGTCCTGGTGCTGTCCACCGAGGTCGAGCTGGCGGCGGCGAGCATCGCCGCGGCGCCCTCGGTGGTGTGTGCGAAGCCGACGTCGCTGCCGTGCTCGTCGGTGCGTTTCCCCCGCGGGAGGGACGCCCACCGCTCCGGCTCGGTCCAGTCGTCCGGGGCCTTGTATCCCGGGGAGGGGGTCGCGGAACTGGACGCGGCCGGGCGCCCGCCCTTCTCCCCTGCCGTCTCCTCGTCGTCGCCGCCGAGCATCGCGTAGCCCGTCAGCAGGACCACGGCGGCGCCGAGTCCGCCGATGGCCCACTTCGTCTTCGTGCCCCAGATCCCCGTTGTGCGTGCCATCGTCAGCTCCCCGCAATGCCGTTGAGGATGGAGATCAGGGATCCGGACAAGATGATGGCGCCCACCCCGCCGCCCATCCACTTGAACGGCTCGCTGCCTCCGCCGCCGCGGCTCTTGTCCGAGGTGGCGAGCTTGAAGATGCCGACCCCGGTCCCGAAGACACCGGCCAGGACCACTCCCCACAGCCCATACCCGAGCAGGGTGGTCACCGGACCGGACATGCCCGGAATCCGGGTCGGCTTGGCCCCGGGGATCAGGCCCGCCAGCACCATCACCTTCGCACCCATGATCATTTTCCCTCCATCGTGCGCCGCAGCTTCTCGGCAGCGGCCTGGACGTCCTTGTACTCCAGGGCCTCCTCGGGCCCCTTGACCACACGCAGAACCGGCAGGTAGGGCACCCGCGCCACCCCCGCCAGCCGCCCTTCCAGCGCGCGCACCAGGTAGCGCGCCTCGGGCGCCGGGCGGGCGGGGGCGTCGGAGGCCAGGACCAGCCATGGCCTCGGCAGGGAGCCCCAGTGCTGGAGCATGTCCTCGACCCGGGTGGCCCCGTAGACGGTGGTGTCGGCGAGCAGAACGGGCTGGGCCCCGTACGGGAGATGCTCACCGGGGGCCAGGACGCGAGCGTGCGCGCCGTCACCCGCCCCGTCGAGCATCCGGGCAACGGTCGCTATTGCAATGCTGAACCCCTGAACGGGGATCAGCGCATAGCGCGGCCCGACCGGGACACCGAGCCCCGCAGTTGAAGTCACCGATTGGGCGATCACGCCGCAACCCCCCCTATTTGCGCCTGCGTTTCAGCCACTTCCCTTAGAATCCCGTGACTGTGGAGGCTAGCGTGCCTCATTGTCAACGCGTAGTCACTTTTTGCAGTTGAGGGGGATGGATGCCGGATCCGTCAGTACGCAAAGCGGCCTCCCCCTCCCTGCTTTCCCGGGAAAATCCCGGCACCACAGGCAGTGCCGCTGGCATATTCCCGGTGAATTCACCCTCCATCGGACACGCTCGAAGAACAGCTCGACCCGACAGTGGAAGCGAACGCCACCACGGCAACTCTTACAGTTTCGTTACGCAAACTTAAGCCCGTGCGGCCCGGTCAGCCACCACACCGGCCCCCAACCCGGGCCACCACAGCCCGACTGACCGGCACACCGGCCCGCACCTGGGGTTCCACCGAAATCCGCGCCACACCTCATGGTCAAACAGGCGCGACGTGAACAAGCAGTCAACCACGGGGGGATGACACATGAAGGTGCTGATCGGCTCCGTCCTCGCAGCCATAGCCATGCTCATGGCCCTGGTCCTGGGCCTGACGATGATCGTGCTCATCGACCACGACACCGAGACCACCGAAACCACCGACGGAGGCGGCGGACTCCAGGGCGTGCCCGCCGAGTTCCGCACCTGGATCCTGAAAGCCGCCAACGTCTGCCCCCACCCCGAACTCACCCCCGCGCTGCTGGCCGCCCAGCTCTCCCAGGAATCCGGTTTCCAGCAGCGCGCCGAGTCCGTGGTCGGCGCCCAGGGCCCCGCACAGTTCATGCCCGGCACCTGGACCACCTGGGGCCGCGACGACGACAAGAACGGCGAAGCCAGTCCCTGGGACGTGGGCGACGCCGTCATGTCCCAGGGCCGCATGATGTGCTCCCTGATCCAGCAGGCCAAGAACTCCGGCTACCGCGACGACCCCCGCCGGCTGGCCCTGGCCGGATACAACGCCGGATGGGGAGCCGTCCAGCGCTACCGCGGCGTCCCCCCGATCGAGTTCGCCCGTGAACCTGGCCAGAAGGAGGGCCAGACCTACCACTATGTGAAAGTGATCATGGCCGCCATGCGCCGCTTCGAAGGCCCCGGGAAACTCCAGGTGCGCGGCACCGGAAACGGGCCCGACGCACTGCGCAAGGCCGCCACCCGGCTGGGCACCCCCTACTCCTACGGCGGCGGCGGACCCGGCGGACCCACCCTCGGGTCCTGCGACGGCACCAACGGCTACATCGGCGTCCGCTGCGCCGCCTCCGGCACCATCGGCTTCGATTGCTCCAGCCTCGTCCAGTACGCCTATTGGCCCCGCACCAAACTCCCCCGCACCGCCGCCGCCCAGTACGGAGCCACCTCCGACCGGCCCGTCTCCCGAAGCGACCTCAAGCCCGGCGACCTGATGTTCTGGGCCCACCGCAGCGGCTACATCTACCACGTCGCCATGTACGCCGGAGACGGCAAGATCCTGCACGCACCGCGCACCGGCCGCAACGTCGAAACCGCCCCCCTCAGCACCGCCATGCCCGCCGCCGACTACAAGGGCGCCACCCGCCCCTGACCCCCTGTAGGTTCCGATTTGACTTGTCGTTGTCCGGCGATTCTGTCGTCGGCTTGTCGCCTGATGGGGCAGACCCGCAGGTCGACCGTCCGACACATCTGTCGGCGCAGTCCGATCGGGCTCTCCCGCCCGAAGAATCCGACAAGTTGGTTGGACGATTCCGCCGACAAGAGTTCCGGACGGTCACTCAAAGGCGCAGGTCGGCCGGGCGCCAGCCGACAAGTCGAACTGGAACCTACACCCCCAAACACACGTGTGCCGCAGCCCCGAACAGGGCTGCGGCACACGTGCGTTCAGGGGCAGGCCTACCGGGTCTTTCCGCTCTTCGCCGCAGGACCTTCCTGCCGGTGCGCGGCCACCCCCGGCTCGTCAGGCGCCGCCCCCTTCGAAGCGGGCGCCCTGGTAGGGCCCACCGTCGAGGACTGCGAACGCGCGGCCGCCGTGGACACCTTCGGCCGCCCCACCGTCGGCGCCTTCCCCGGCGGGTGCTGCAACACGTGGCTGGCTGCCTGGACGAGCTGCGAGCCGATCTGGTCGGGCCGCACGTCCTGCCACGAGGTGTCCTTCATCAGCCCGGCCAGATGCTCCTGCACCGGCTTCCCGTCCCGCTCCATCCGGTCCATCCGCGCCACGACGATCGGCCAGTGCTTCGCCGCGATCATCAGACCGACCTCGCGCTCCTGCCCCGGCAGCGCCTCCTGCACCATCCGCACGAACCTTCCGTGCTCCTGAGGATCGAACCCCAGCTGCCGCAACGCCTTCGCCCGGTCCGACAGATCGAGATCCTTCGGCAGGTCGAGCCCGGTGGTCATCGGCCCGTACGACAACATCGCGTCCCGGCTCGGGGCCGACGCCTCGCCCGCCGCGAGCACCTTCGCGACCGCCCGGTCGACGCCGATCCCCTCCTCGTGCGCGGACGCAAGAATCGCCCGCACATCGACCCCCCGCTCCTCCAGCCTTCCCATCGTCGCGGCCATCTCCGGCCACGCCGGGGACGACAGGATCGCCTCGCGCACCGGCCCCGCCGGCAGCGTCTCCCGCAGCGCCTTCGCCCACGTCTCCGTGCCCTCGCGCGCCACCCGCGCCTCGTGCGCCGTGACCTGGTCCCGCACCGTCACGGTGATCTCACCGACGCGCGGGAGCATCATCTCCAGGTCGACCCCGGCCCGCTTGAGCGCCATCAACTGCTGGGCGAGCTGCGGCCAGTCCGCCCCCTCCAGCAGCACCGCGCTGATGTCCGGCGGCAGCGCCTTCTTCAGCTCCTCGGAGATGCCGGGCACCGCCTCCTCGACCGGCGGCAGCTCCTCCTCCTTGCCCGCCTTGCGCTGCTGGTGGCGCCGCACGGCATCCGCGATGGCCGTCATCAGACGAAAAGCCATCACGGCCGTCTGCACCGCCTCGGCAGAGGCGTCCACGAACGCCTCCCCGATCTGCTCTTCAGGGGTTGGTGTCCCCATGCCCTGCTCCCCTCGTTAGCGGGTCTTCTTCGGACCCTTGTGCGGCTCGTCGCCCGGCGGCCGACGCCGCACCCCAGACGCCCCCGTCTTGCGCACCGCACCGGTACGTCCGGTGCCGCCCGCGGACGTCGACGACGATCCCCTGCCGGAAGCAACAGCCACCGCACCGCGCTGGCGCTGCCATCCGTCCAGACGCCATGTAAGCACTTCCGCGACCGAGTCCGCCGAGCCGAGCTCCCTCCGGGCAGCCACCGCAGCAAGCACCTCGGCCGGGTCCTCCCCCGCCGACTCCACCGCCACCAGCCGCTTCCGCAAGGTGGGCCACGCCGGATCCGCCAGCACCTCACGGGCACGCTCCGGAAGTGCCTGCTGGACCACCCCCGCCATCGGCCGCTCACCGGACACCACCGGCCCCCGGCGACCGCCCGCAGACCGTGCGGGCGCACGCTTCGCACGCGGCCGGTACTCCCGAGCCGCACTCGCGCCAGCCGTCACCTCGACCGCCCCCCGCAGCAGCCGACCAGCCCGCCCCGACGCCTCCGCCTGGGCCCGGTGCTCCTGCGCCTGGTGCCACCTCCGGGCCGCATCCACCGCCTGCACCAGGGCGAGCAAAAACCCGAGCCCGGCCGCCGCATCATTGCGGCCCACGGCCGCGACGGACTGCGTCAGCACCTGCGCCGACTCCCGGTAAAGCCTGCGCGCCTGCCCTTCCAGCGCACGGTCTCCCGGCGCCCGCGAAGCCCGCTCGAACTCGCGGGCGGCCTGCCGGATCTGATCACGCACCAGGCGCGGCGAAATGACTGCGGCGACCACGATCAGGTCACCGAGAGCAGCCACATCACCCGCCCCCTGGTCCAGACCGTCAGCCCCCAGCCCTTCGGCGGCCGCACGCACCTTCTCCTCGGCCACCCGCCACATCTCCGCCGGAGAAACCCTCGCCCCAACAACCGCAGTGCTCCAGCGCTCGCGCACCCTCGGGAGCGACAGGTCCGGAGCCAGCCGGGCACCGGGATACCAGATCGGAGTCTGCTCCGGGTTCCGGTCGCCGGGCAGGGCAACCGAGTAGCCGGTGATGTTGCCGTCCGGTGCGATCCGCTGCTTCACCCGGACCCCGGCCGCGGCCAGCCGGGCGAAGAAGTCGGCGTCACTCGTGGCGGCTGCCGCCGCCTCGCGGACCGTGCGTTGCAGCGTCACCCGGGGAGCCTCGTCCAGGCCTCGGCGCTTCGCCTTCTCCTGCTCGCCGGACGTCTGCCAGCGCCCCGCGGTCTTGTCGCCGTGCTTGAGACGGCGCAGTCCGAACTGTTCCTCGAAGACGCGGGCCGCGGCCTGCATCCTCACCATGTCCTGGTGCAGCTTGGGCTGTCGTCCGTCCTCGCGGACCTTGGTCGCCACGAGGTGGATGTGGTCGTCGGCGTGCCGGACAGCGACCCACCGACAGGCCTCGTCATCGCCGTGCTCCGCGATGCCCGCAGCGTGCATCATCTCGTGGGCCACCTCGGCCCACTCCGCATCACTGAAGAGCCGGTCCTTGGGATCGTTGCGGACCGCCACGTGGTAGACGTGCAGTGGTGGCTTCTTCCCTCGCATCGCAAAAACCGGGGCGTCCAGCATCAGCGCAAGATCCGAGATCGTCATGCTCGACGACCGCGCCGGGTCATCGACGTACGGATCCCACGCAGCCACCATGTGCGGGTCCTTGTGCTCGTCCCGCCGGCCCGGACCATAGAGATATCTCAGCAGCCCGTAGGTGTCGCTGCCCTCGTCCAGCTTCGACGGGATCACTCCCGTTCCCTCCTCTCCCGCATCAGCTGAAGCGTGGCCTCGTCCACCCGCCGGATGGCCGCCGTGAGCGCCTGGTGGACCGCGAGCATCTGCGGATCGGTCACGACACCATCAGAGTTCAGCACCCTCGCGATCTGGTTGTAGTTGACCCCGATCCGCTTGAGCTGCTTCCGCGCCTCGATCAGCTCTCGGACAACTGCCTTGGCGTCGACTGACGCTGGCACAACCACTCCCCCGGCAACCTCTAGGGCCATGCGTCCGACCCAGGCCGCCAAAGCTTGATTCTCATAGTCAGCAACAGCCTTGACGATCGCGATCTCGTCATCGTTGTACGACACCAGGAAACGGTTCGAGCGTCGGCCGCCGGCCTCGCGCTCACGCCTCCGCGGAACGGATCGGCGAGGTTTCTCATCCGCTGTCGGCTCTGCCACCACAGCCCCCTTCGGGTCTTACCCGGTCCGTGCTCGGACCCATGATCACCGGCTGCCCACCCTAGTGGGCCTCCAGCCGGTGCCCCGCTTACTGATATCAGTAAGCACTAACTTGCTACCGCTATCTAAGGGGGTGCCCTTACCTGCGATATCGCTCTGATCTGCACTCAAAAACCGTCTGGTATACGCCATCTCACTCTATCTCCGTGCCTGGAGCGACAACGGGAAAGTACGATGCGGCCATGTCTGCAAACGAGATCCTGAAGAAGATGGAAGCGGCCCTGCATGCTCGGGCCGAGGCGATCAAGCCGCTGGCGGAGATCCAGGGACAGCGCGCCGACCTCCTCCGGCAGCTGGCCGCGCTGGACGAGCCGTACGGGCAGGCCTACGCCGACGCCGAGGCGGCTGGCTGGAGCGTGGAGGAGCTGGCGGAGATCGACATCGAGGAACCGGCGAAGCGCCCGAAGGGACGTCCGAAGAGCCGTCGCGCGACGAAGAAGAGCACCGCGCCCGTGGCATCGGGAGCGGCTTCGTCAGCGGCTGCGGTACCGGCGCAGGGCAGTGCCGGGAGCGAAGCACCGGCGACGGCGGAAAGTCAGCCGATCTGATCGAGCAGCACACGAAGAGGGGCCCCGCTTTGCGGGGCCCCTCTCTCGTTCCCTCCCCGGCCTCTCCAGGGTCCGGCCGGGCTCCTCCACGTCAAGGTCGTACGTCCGCTCCTCGCCGCGTCGTTCGTCCCTCACGACGCGCCTGCGGTGCGGGCGCTCCACTTTGACACTCCGTCCCCCGGCCTGGGTAAGGCCTTGACGGGGAGGGCGGGAAAAGGGTCGACGCCCTGGGGTCCGGGGTGCCCGGTGCCGTCGTGCGGGTGCGGCCCGGCGGGTGGTTCACGCGGGCCGGGATGGTGCTCAGGATCCGGCGCGGGTGCGGAGCATCACGGAGTAGGTCGGGCTGTCCGGGAAGGGCTGTCGACTGCCGACCCGGCGGTACCCCCACGTCTCGTACAGCGACTCAACTTTGGGGTGGTCCGGGTTGACCAGCAGGACCGCCAGGGCCTCCGGCCGGTCTGCGACGAGTGCCTCGTGGAGCTGCTCGCTCACCCCGGTCTTGCGCCATGCCGGACGCACCATCAGCTCCGACACCGAGAACGTGGAGTCGTCCGCCGGCGGCACGCTCAGGTGCTCGCGCCACCATTCCCGGCCGGGAGCGGCCGGGGCCCCATATGCGAAGCCGACCGGTTCGTCGCCGTCGTATCCGATGACGCAGGAGAACTCGGGGTTTCCTCCCCAGTGCCTCACGAACCAGGGGAAGCGCTGGACGAACTCGTCGTCCAGCACGGTTCCGTAGGCGTCCGCGTGCACGTCCAGCAGAGTCTGCTCGATGACCGCCAGGTCTTCGTGGCCGAAGCGGCGAAGCTCGATGTTCGTGGTCAAGATCTGCTCCATTGGGTTCGGTATCGGTCGGTCCACTCATGCGCGATGTGCGCGGAGGGGGCAAGGGCGATCAGGTCGCGCTGGAAGTCGCCGAGGAGCTGCCGCATCCGCCCGGGAAGTGCAGCGCCCGACATGATCGTGAAGATGCTGCCGCTGGTGGCACAGGCCTGCTCGATGTCGCCCTGGTGCAGTTGCGCGAGGGCGAGCCAGGCCGTGGTGTGTGCGCGGTTGCGCCGGTAGGACTCGGGCAGTGCAGCAAGCGCCCGGTGGGACGCTGCCTCTGCGTCTGCCGGGTGCCCCACGACGTCCCGCACGATCGCCGTGAGGGAGTACAGCTCTGCTGCTCCGTAGAAGGAGAGCCACGCGGGCCGGGGCTGCGCCAAGTCCGTCTTCGACAGGGCTTCCTCGGCGCGGCCGAGCGCGTTGATGGCCGAGCGTTTGTCGCCGCCGTATGCGAATGCGACGGCGGTGCGGGCGTGGGCGAGGGAGGCGTGCAGTGGGCTGGTGCGGGCGACGGCTGTGGCCTGGGCGGCCTGCGCGGCGGCGACTGCTCCTGGGTAGTCGTGGCGTTGCCGGGCGAGCATGGACCGAAGGTTCCAGACCCGCATGGCGGCTTCGGCGTCCTGGGCCAGTCCGGCGAGTGTCAGGGCCCGGTCCAGGTGGCGGTCGGCTCCGTCGAGCTGACCGGTGTCGATCAGGAACCATCCGGCGGTTGAGGTGTAGTCGGAGGCGAGTCCGAACAGGCGCTGGCGCACGCGCTGGGTGGCGGACCGCTGTTGCAGTTCGAGGGCTTCGGCAGCGCCGTCGAGGGCGGCCTGTTCCAGGCCGTGGCCGCCGCGCTCGGCGTCCAGTGCGACCAGTCGTTCGATGTTGTCGCGCAGTCGGATCACGTCGGAGGTTCCGACGCTTAAGGGGCGGGCCGAAGCAGGGGTGAGGGGGATGGCAGCAGCGGCCGCGGTGCTGGCGGCCGCGCCGAGAAGCTGGCGTCGGCGCACGTCGGGGTCCTCCGGTGGTACTGGGGCGGGTGCGGGTGCGGGCTTCCCTCTGGGGCGGAAGCCCAGGTCGGTGGCGGTGAGGCCGGTGACACTCTCCAGGGCTCGGCGCTGGCGCTCGTGGGGCCACTGGTTCGCTCCGGACAGCCATCGGAAGATGGTGCGCTCCGATGTTGTGCCGACGCGGCCGCAGAGCTCGCCGATGGCGTTGTTGACTGCGTCGGCGAGCTCCGCGACTTTCATCTGACGTTCTGCCATCCAGGTGGCTAAGGCCTGGTTCTTGTTCTCCGCCACATCAGCACGGTAGGGCGTGTGCCCGCCCGAGGAAGGTAAACGGGGAGTCAAGTTGTCAGCGCCGGGGTGAGGTACTCGGCCGACTTTGTCATGCACTCCCGGCGGCGCCCGGCGGTTAAGTGGTTGCACGGCCCCGCCGCGCCTCCCACCCCCGTGAGGCCGGCGGGGCATCGTCCTTCGACCCTGCCGAGGCAGTCATGAGCAGTGCAGGAAGTCCCCTGGAGAATGCCGTCACGCCAGCGGCTCCGGGCCCCGCTGCGGTCGTGCTGTACGTATGCGCCGACCGCGGCACGGTGATACCCCGTCTGGCCGCCCAGCGCGCACAGGAGGAAGGGCTCGCATTCGCGCGGGAGCGCGGCATGACGGTCGCCGAGGTCGTCACGGATGAGTACGGCGAGCCCGATCCCCGCCGCCGCGAGGGATGGTTACGCGTACTGGAGTTGGCCGCGCACGGTGCGGTGGCCGCAGTGCTCGTGCGGTGGCCTGCCGCCATTGCGCCGGGGAGTTTCCCCGAGTACCGGTACCGGGAGATCTCCTGGCTCCAGGAGCACGGGGTGCGCGTGCACTACACATGGGCGCCACTGGCTGCGGCAGGGGGTGAGCCCCGGTGAACCTCGGCCTGCTCCACCGTGACCACCCCTGGCTCGGGCGGGAGGTCGAGGACACCGTCACCGGACGCCGGGGAAGACTCTGTGCCATAGCTCCCGAGGGAAAGAACCCGTCGCCGGTGGCGTGGCTGCGACCACCTGGCGGGGGCGTGGAATGGACCACCGCCCCGGAAGCCCTCGTCCTCCCCGTCCCGCTCGCACCGACCGCTCGTCTCGCGTCATGACCGGCCGCCGACGCCGCTCTCGGCGGCGTGGGTTGCCCTGGTGGGCGTGGTGGCAGTCCTGGCTGCTCGGCTGCTCGCTCGTGGCCCTGGTTCTCGTGGTCGTGCGCCCCTGAAAGTCAGTGAAGAGGACCAGTGGGCAGACGTCCGGGACCACCCCGGCGGGCAGCTCGCCGTCGCAGGGCAGCGCATCTTCGGACGACGGCGCGACGTCCGGCGCCGCGTCTGCCTGACCCGACCAGACACGGAGAAGGGGCCCCGCTGTGCGGGGCCCCTTCGTCGTGTGTGCCCGTCAGGCGACGGGCGACCGGCTGGTGTTCTGCGCCGGAATGCGGTGGGCGAACAGCACCTGCAAGAGCATCTGGCCGCCCTCCTCGACCTCCGCCGGGCGGTACAGGTCCTCGACGTACGCCCTCGTCTTGGCCTCCCATCGGGGGTCTCCGAGGATGCGCCCGAACAGCGCGGCCGCCACCATCGGGCAGACGATGTCGGCGCGGCCTTGGGTGAGGTTGCGGACCCCGCGGCCGCGGCCGACGTGGTGGGCCGGGTAGTCGCCGGGGAGTCCGACCAGGCGGCTGATGTCCTCCAGCGTGATCCGCTCGCCGGTCTCCGCGCACGTCCACCCGTAGGCGGTCGCCGTCACGCACGTCGACGGGAGGTCGGCGCTGCGGGAGCTGCCGCCCTTGGCGCGGCCGGTGACCGGGTCCAGGGGGCGGTTCCCGCGCGTCAGGTAGTTGCGACCGGCGGGCCATCCGACGACCTCGGCGAACGTCGTGACGGGGAACGGCTGGTTGGGCGTCAGGTCGACGAACGGACGCTCGCCGCGGTAGGCGGCCATCAGACGGCGCTTGCGGTGCGAGGCGGAACCGTAGTCGACCGCATCCAGCGTGAACGCCTCGGTGGTGTGCCACCCGGCCTCGCTCAGCCGGTCCATCAGCGCGGCCTCGATCCGGGCGGGCAGGGCGCTCGACTGCTCGACGGCGACCCACTCCACGCTGCCGCCCCGGGCCAGCATCGCCAGGGGCCAGATCACGACCTCCGCCATCAGTCCGGCGCGGGCGTCCTCCAGCTGCTCCAGCGGCTCGCGGACCTCCTCCCACGTCATCCGGGAGCGCGGCGCGTAACCGTCCTCGCAGCCCGGCGCGACGTCGCCGCCGTCGGGGGTGACGACCGGGTGGAACCCGGCGGCCGCCGCGGCCTCCAGCACGGTGCGCTCGATCAGCTCGATCGCGCCCGCGTAGTGCCCCTTGCGCAGACCCGACGGGTTGTACGCCTGGCACGGCGGGGTAAGCGCGATCCCGGTGACGTGCTGGAGGCACGGGTGCTCGGGGTCCAGGTCGGTGACGTCGGCGAGGATGACGCGATGTCCGGCGGCCGTCGACGTCGCCACGGCGCCGCGGTCCAGGTCGACGCCGACGACGTCGACGTTGGCGCGCAGGATGCGCAGGATGCCGTGCGTCAGTCCGCCCGGGCCGGTGAACAGGACCACGATCCGGGGGCGCAGAACGCGGCCCCGGCCGTCCTTCGCCGGCGGGAACAGCCACTCCACCGGCCACGGTCCCGCGTACCACTGCAACAGCTCGTAGGTCTCGCGGTCCAGGGCCACCAGCCGCTCGGCGGCCGTCGCGGCGGCGCTCTCGGACTCCAGCCGGTCCAGCGTCATCGCGGCGCGCTCGCCCTTGGCCGCGCGGCCGCACCCCGCGGCCTCCTCGGCCTCGCCGTCGACGACCGCGTACGCGCACTGGATGACGCGGAGCATGGCGTCCAGCGCCCATCCCTCGGCCTCGTCGCCCGGGTGTGCCTGGGCGAAGCCGACGAGCAGATCGGCCGTGCGACGGCACTCGATCAGGTCCGGGTGACCGGCCGCCTGGTGCAGCGCGGCTGTGTCCTCCTCCTGGTCCTCCGCCACGTCGGCCAGCCACTCGGGCAGTGCCGCCCGCTCCCCCGCTTCGGTCTCGATCATGTGCCCCTGGTCCTTGTCGTTGAGGTCTTCGGTGGTGCCGGTCCGGGATTCCCGCCCCGTCCAACACTGCTAATTCAATCAAGTTTTGGGGGTCAGGTCAAGACGTTCGCGCAGGTCACATGCTGTTTTCGCTCCGGCGCCGGAACGCCGTACGACGGCCCCGGTCGGGGGGCTCCCTCGTCGGTCGGGCAGGCGTCAGCCGCCGCGGGCCGTGTCGGGGTGCCGGGCTCGCCGAAGGCGACCGCCGTAGGCGGCTTGGCCTGGCGGCCCGGCGCGGGCTGTGGCCCCCTCGGGGTGCCCGTCCGGCGAGGGAGCCCCCCGGCCGCCCCCACCCCCGCACCACCCACTCACCGCATGGTCGGCGCCCACCCCCCGCCCCCTTGGAGAGAGGGCCGGGGGGTGTGGCGGGGCGGAGCCCCCCACGTCACCACAAGGCGGCCTGCACCGCGTCCACCTCGGACACCCGGACGGCCGCTGCGGCCCGTACGGGAGCGGGCTTCTTCTTCGCCGCCGGACGGGCCGGTGCCGGGCCGTCCTTGGGGCACTCGCACCGGCACCACCACACGCACGGCTCGCCGCCCGGCCGGGGGATGAACTCGGCGACGGTGCGCCCCTGGTGGTTGGTCACCCAGTCCCGGTTGCGGTCGACGTCCGGGCCGCCCTTCTGCCGGTGGACACAGATGTCGTGGCGCCCATTGAGGCAGTTCCAGCAGGTGCCCAGCTCGCACGTGCTCCAGCGGCGGAATCCGAACGGGTACCGGGCCTCCATCTCCTGCCAGTGCGCGGGCCAGGCGTGCTCGCGCACCCAGGCTCCGGCGTCTTCCGGCATCGGCGAAGGGTTGGGGACCGGGTCGGTGATGCCCATGATCAGGGCCCCCTGGAGGTTGAGCAGCGGCATGTCCTGCACCCGCTCGCGCTCCTCGGGGGTGAGGATGCGCTGCGGCCGCCGGATGACCGTGTGGACGTCGTACGTGGGCCGCTGCTGGCGTACGGAGCGCGGGGCGAACAGGCGCCGCAACAGGGGCTGGTCGGTGCGCGCCGTCGTCGGCACCGGCGCCGCTGCGGGAACGGCGGCCGCGGGGGCGGGTGCGGTCTCCGCCGGGACCGGGTCGTCCGCGCGCCGCTCCTCGCCCTTGAAGTAGCGCCCCTCGGACAGCAACGGGTAGCCGCTGCTGCGCTTCGGGAGCGGGAGGAGCTTGGCGTCCTTCGCGACGGTCTCGATGACGCCTTGGCGCTCCGCGCGCCACAGCAGACGGCGCACCCGCTGCCCTGTCGGCGACATCACGAGGCAGCGGCGGCCGTTGCCGTCCAGGTGCACGTCCAGCAGTCCGGCCGCCCACAGTCCGGTCACGCGCGTCCGGGCGATCCTCTTGTTGACGTCCCATCGGTCCGGGACGCAGTCCAGGGCCCAGAACCCGTCGTCGAACTCCGCCACTTCGGCGTGCTCGGTCCAGCTCAGCACGGTGCGCTGCGCGTCCGACAGCGGCCAGCGTTCCACCTCGGCGATCTCCTCCGTGGTGAGCAGGTCGTCGGCCGGGCGGTGTGCTTCCTCGTAGTGATCGTGGGCCGCCCGGGCGGCGTCGCTCTTGTCGTTCCACTCGCCGGGCAGCTCGGTGTACATGCCGCCGGTGCATCGCCCGCACCGGATGGCCCACCAGTCGCTGTACCGGGTCGACGGCAGCGGCAGGAAGTACATCCCCGTCGGCAGGGACGGCCCGGCCTTGACCGGCGTCGCGGCGGGCTCGGCCGCCGCCAGCGCATCCTCGACCCGGGGTTCGGCGGCCGGGCGGGGCGTCTCGGTGCCGGGGCGCAGTCCGCTGCCGGGGCAGTCGTCGGCCGCGGCGCGGATGGCCTTGTGGGGAGCGAGGACACCGGCCACGGTGACCTCGTGCAGCCCGCAGCAGGGGCACCGGCCGGTACCCTCCTCCGCGGTGGGCGCGGGGGTCTCGACGCCGGGGCAGTAGCCGCCCTCGTCCTCCCACTGCTCGGCGGCCTCGCACGCGGCACGGGCCTCCTGCTCGACGAGCGTCACCGGCCGCCGGTACCAACCCACCCCGTGCTCCAGGGCAGGTAGACGGCGGGCCGCGGCCTTCT
Organism: Streptomyces sp. NPDC001732; assembly: GCF_053596315.1. Classification (NCBI taxonomy): domain Bacteria; kingdom Bacillati; phylum Actinomycetota; class Actinomycetes; order Kitasatosporales; family Streptomycetaceae; genus Streptomyces; species Streptomyces sp. NPDC001732. The sequence goes on along the minus strand of NZ_JBSFFY010000029.1, from coordinate 49,402 downwards.
TGTCGTCCATGCGCTTGTGCCGCTTCGCGACGCGGGCGTAGCGGGCCTCGTACGCCGCCCGGTCGCTCTCGTACAGGCCCGCCGGGTGCAGCCGCGCAAGCTCCAGGGCGACCTGCCCCATCGGCGTGGCCGCGAGGACGCGGGCGCCGTCGGCCGCGTCGACGACGACGAGGAACCCGGCGGCGTGCAGGTCCTGCGTCCGCTCCCGGCTGATCCTGCGGCCGCCGCTCCAGGTGCCATGCTCGGCGGCCTGGCGGACCTGTCCGTCGCGCTGGTACAGGCGGCCGGTCTCCGCGGCCTCCAGGACCCGCACGTGCCCGGCGGTCCACCCGAGCAGGGGCACGGCGCTCTCGGCGAGGTAGGCGTTCATCCGGGCCAGGTGCCGGTTGTCGGCGTCCATGCCGGTGGCGGCCCGCTCCTCGGCCTCCTGCTCGGCCTCGGCGCGGCGCCGCTCGCTCTCCCGCTCGGCGTGCTCGGCGGGCGTGAGCTTGCGCTCCAGCTCGGTGCGCAGCGCGGCGGCCGTCGCCTCGACCCCGGCGGCCTCCTGGGCTCGGACGGCGTAGTCGACGGCGCCGCTGGCGCAGTAGCGCAGCGCGCTGTCCGGCATGCTCGGGTCGGACGCCCACTGCTCCGCCCGGGCGGCGTGGCCCTCGGCCTCGACGGCCTGCCGGTGCACCGCGTGCATGACCTCCTCCCGGTGGGCCTCGGTGTGGGAGGTGCTGCGGCACGCGGCGCTGAGCGCCATGTCGTCGGCTGCGGTGGCGAGTTCGGCGGCCCGGCGGGCCACCCGGAGGCAGGTTTCGGGGGTGGGCTCCCCGAAGTCGGTCTCGGTCATCGGGCCGTCCTTGTCGTTGAAGTTCTCGGTGGTGCCGGTCCGGGATTCCCGCCCCGTCCAACACTGCTAATTCAATCAACTTACGCGGCGTGGGTCAAGGTGGAAGCGCAGCTCAGGACTGCCTTTCCGACCTTTTCCCGGGCGTTCCGGCGGCTCGCATCCGCCCGGTCGGGGATGGTGCCGACCGTGCGCGTCGCGGCCGCCGGTCAGCCCTGCCTGCGGGCCTCGGTGACGGCGCGCTTCCAGGTGCTCAGGCCTCCGCCGTGCTGCTCGGCGAGGGCGGCCGCAGTCTCCCCCGCCTTCCGGCCGGGCGCGGCGGCCAGGGCCTCGACCGCCAGGGCGACCCTGGGGTCCGGGCCCTTCGCCGGCGTGCGGCCGGCCACTCCGGCCCGGGGCCCGGCGTCGGCGTAGGCCCAGAGCTGGCGCCGGGTGCGGTACTCGCGCGTGCGGCCGCTCTCCAGCTCCTCCTCGCGCACGGGCGCGGGCCACCCGGGCGGCGGGTTGTCCCGGTAGTGACTGATCGCGCTGACGCTGATCCCGAGGACCCTGGCCTGGTCCGCCGGGGGCAGCTCCTCGTCGGGGCTGCCGCTGTAGTCGACACCGTTGCGCTGCCGCCGGTACTCGGTGTGCCAGCGCTCCCAGACCTCCAGGTCCCAGTACAGGGCGCGGTCGATCCGGCGGGCGGGCGGGTGGCCGTTGCTCTCGCGCTCCGCCCACAGGTTGCGCAGGGTGGCCTCGCCCTTGAACCCGGCGCGGGCGGACAGCTCGGCTCGGGTGGCGTACGGCCGTCCGTCGATGGTCTTCATAGGTCCTGCTCCTTGGTGTGTGTGGAACGCGTCTACCATGTTGGCGTGCTCGGTTGACGGCCTGTTGAGGGCCTTCGGTGGCCGGGCGTTGCGGCCGACGGGATTCCCACGCTTTTGCGCCCCGTCGGCCGCCTGCACGTCTGGAGCGGTCCGGCCGACGGGGAGCGGGGATTCCCGCCCCTCACTCCCCCGCCGGCCGGACCGGGCCACGAGACAGCGGTTGATCGAGAACGAGTAGGCCTCGGGGTCGTTCACCCGCAGGTAACGGGGGCGCCGGGCCCGGCGCTCGTCCGGGCCCGGCTGCCTGCGGGCGACGGCTACTGCTGGTAGGCGGCGATCAGTTCGCGGACCTTCGCGTCACCGACGCAACCGGCGGGCGCCCCGAACTCCTCGGACGCCGGGTGCCGGTGGGTGCTGGGCACCTCACCGTTGCGGCCGCGCTGGTGGGACCAGTAGCGCGGGCCCTGCCAGCCGCACAACTCGCACTCCTGCCATTGCGGGTTGTCGCTGCCCGGGAACCCCGTGTACGGCTTCCAGCGGTACAGCGCCTGGGCGGCGGCGACCTTCTCCGCGGCCTCAATGTTGCGGGGGCTCTGTGGCATCCGCGGGTGCAGCAGCGGCACCGGGCCGTCCAGCACCGGCACGGCGGCCGTGACGTCGGCCAGGGTCATGGCCGTGATGCGACCGGCCGCGTACTCGGCGGCCACCTGCCCGGCCGCCGCCAGGGCGGCCGCCTTCGGCACGCCGCGGCGGCCCTGCTCGGGACGGCCAAGGTTGTGCTCGCCCTCGGTGGTGAGGGTGAGCCAGTCGCGGTGCCAGCGGAAGACGGCACCGATCACGGTGTCCGTGCCGATCAGGACGGGGTAGCGCTGCTCCCAGTCGGGTTCGCCGAGCCGGTACGCGGGGGTGGTGGTCATGTCGTGCCTTTCGTTGAGGTTGATCGGTGTCGAGCGGCCGGGCCGGTGGCGCGGGCGGGGATTCCCGCCCCCACCCGCGTCACCGGCGGCCGCAGGTCAGTGGCAGGTGGGGCGGCCGTAGACCATGCACCCGTGCCGCAGGTGGGTCATGAGCTCCAGGTGCTCCGCGCACATGCGGGGCGTCCACGGGCACAGCGGGGAGATCGGCAAGTAGGTGCACGCCTCGGGGTGCACCTGGGCGGCGAAAGCGCCCTCGTAGTCGCCGTACAGCTCGCCGTCGCTGCTGCCGTCGGCGATCCGGATCGCGAGCCACCCGCGGGCGCCGCGCTCCAGGTGGCGGTCGATCTCGTCGCCCATGCGGACGGCGGCGTTGAACGCCGCGAACTCGCGGCGGGCGGCATGGGCGGCGTGGCCATGACTGACGGCGGTGAGGGCGAGCAGCCGCACCGTTCCGTCCGCGTCCAGGCAGGCGCCTTCCAGCTCGTTCCACTGGGCCTGCCGCTCCACCGGATGGTCGGCCCGGCGCTCGACACAGAGCACCCGCCGCTCGGGGGTCCGGCCCGCGCGGACGCCGTCGACGGCGGGGCCGTCGTCGACGATGACGAGGTATTCGGCGGGGCCCTTGTCGAGCTGCACGCGGGAGGCGGCGGGGGTCTGACTACTGATGATCATGAACGTCTTCCTGGGGTTGAGGTTCTTCGGTGGTGCCGGTCCGGGATTCCCGCCCCGTTCCGACACTGCTAATTCAATCAAGTTTCAGGCTCAAGGTCAAGTCGAAACAGCAGCTCAGACGGCCTTCTTCGGTGTCCCGCCCGGCGTCCGCACGCCGTACGACGGGCCGGTCGGGGGGTTCCCTCCGCGGCGGGGCAGGCGCAGCCGACCGCGGGCCGTGTCGGGGTGCCAGGCTCGCGCTCGCGCGACCGCCGAAGGCGGCTTGGCCTGGCGGCCCGGCGCGGGCCGCGGTCCCCTCCGGGGCCCCGTCGCGGAGGGAACCCCCCGACCCCACCCACCCAGCACCACCCACCCACCGCACGATCAAAACGGCGCCCCCACCCCTCTGTGGAGGGCCCAGGGGTGTGGGGGCGGAGCCCCCACGTGCCCGAACCCGCACCTCCGACTCACCTCCACCACAAACTCACCTCTTAAGAGGTGAGATGGCCTGACAGTCGGGCGGCCGCCGGGTGCACGAGGCACGGCACTGCGCTCCGCGCCGCGCCGTGCCTCGTGCACCGCTCCCGCCGGCGCTCCGCCGTGGACGCCAAAGGGCCCGGCGGACGGATGTCTCGCCGGGCCCTGGGGCTGGTCGGTTCAATGGCACACGGCTCAGTCTCACGAAACGTGGCACTTTCTCCGCACCTTCGCGAGGGCGCAGGCCCCTGACCTGCGCGTCTCACTGATGTGCCGTCACGTGCCAAGATCAAATGAGACTGTGCCACGGGATTTGAGACGCTACAGCAGGTCAGAAGCCTGTACCGAGGTCACGGGCACGGGCATAGTGCCCTTGGAAGGCAACGGTGACGGTGCCCGTCGGCCCCTGCCTGTTCTTGCCGATGATCAAGTCCATCTCCCCCGCCCTCTCGTGGTCCTTGTCGTATGCGTCGGGGCGGTGCAGCAGGATCACGGCGTTGGCGTCGGCCTCGATGGAACCGGACTCGCGCAGGTCGGCCATCATCGGCTTTTTGTCCTCGCGCTTCTCGACTTCTCGGTTGAGCTGGGCCGCGGTGATGATGATGATTTCGAACTCGACGGCCAGTTCCTTCAGGCCTCGCGAGATCTCGTCCACCTCACCGGTGCGGTTCTGCCCGCGCTTGCCGGACGCCTTCATGATCTGGAGGTAGTCCACCACGAGGACACGTGGGAGCCTGCCCTGAGCCTGGAGCCAGCGCAGTCGCGAGCGGAGCTGGACGGTGGTGGTGGCCGGGCCGTCGTCCACGACCAGCGGCGCCCCGCCGATAGTGAGGGCCGAGTTGTGGATGCGCTGGCGGTCGTCGCCCTCGTAGTGCCGGTCCTTGACGCGGTTGAGCGGGACGCGGGCCTCGGCGGCGATGATCCGCTGCATGAGCTGTGGGCGGCTCATTTCCATGGACGACATCAGCACCGGCATCCGGTGCTTGATCGCTACGTGCCGGGCGATGTCGAGCAGGACCACGGACTTGCCGATCGCCGGGCGGGCGGCGACCACGACCAGGTCGCCGGGCTCCATCGGAAGCATCTCCTGGAGACGGGCGTACGGGAGCGGCAGGCGCTCGGGCGGCGGCGCGTCCATGCTGACGAGGTACTCCTCCAGCATCTCGTCCACGTCCGAGACCCGCTCCAGTCCGCCGCCGGCGCTGAGCTGGGCCGCGGCCTGCATCTCGGCCTGCGCTGCGTTGACGGCGTCGGAGACTTCGCCTTTGCCTGTGTAGCCCAGCTGCACGATGCGGGTGCCCGCCTCGATCAGACGCCGCAGCTTGAACCGCTCGACCACGATCTCCGCGTAGTACCCGGCGTTCGCCGCCGTCGGCACGGCCTGCACCAGGGTGTGCAGGTAGGGTGCGCCGCCGATCCGCTCCAGATCGCCGGACTTCACCAGGTATGCCGCGAGCGTGATCGGGTCGACCGGCTCGCCCTTGCCGTACATGTCCATGATTGCGTCATGGATGGTGCCGTGAGTCGTGTGGTAGTACGCCTCGCTGGTCACCCCGCTCTCGCTGACCTCGCCGATCGCGTCCTTCGACATGATCATGCTGCCGAGCGAGCACTGTTCGGCCTCGATGGAGTTCGGCGGGACACGCTCGAAGGAAGCGGTGTCCGGGGCGTCGTCGAACAGCGAGCCGCTGCCGTCCTCGATGCCGTCGTGCTGCGTGGGTACGCTCATGGGTGAATCCCTTCTTGAACTGGGTGATTCGGGCGGTGGCAGGGGCCTTTCCACGGGCTCCCCTGCCACCGTCGCGTTGTGGAGGGTCTAGGCCAGCACCGGCTTCTTGGCGTGGCTGGGGTGGGACGGGTGGCACTCGCAGCGGACCAGACTGCCGTCGTCGGCCTCGCGCATCCGCTGGCCCGGCTGGGCAGGCGGGATGCCGTCGTTGCACTCGCCGCACCACTCCAGGACGGAGGGCCGCTGGACGGGAACCTTCGCACCTCGCGGTGCAGGGCACTGCGGGTGGGTCTTGGCCCGGGCGAGGTCCAGGTAGTTTCGGCTGACCATGAACGGGACGACCGACTGGGTCAACCACTCGGTGGAGTCCTCGGACGCGATGGCTTCGGCCGCGTCCAGGGCGATGCTGTCCAGCTGACGGCGGCTCGGTCGTGTGCCGCGCTCGGCCTTCCACAGGTTCGCGAACTGCTCAGCAACAGCAGCAGCGGCCGCAATGGGGTCCTCGCCGACTTCGGCGCCCGGCGCCGTGGTGCTGTTCGTCGGCGCAGCCGGGATCTCTCTCTCTTCGACCGTCTCCTCAACCGAGTCACCGGGTACCGCTGGGACGGCTGCGACAGGAGAGAGAGAAGACCTAATAGGAGTCTGAATACCCCCCTCGTTTCCGCAGGTCAGCGGCTTGTCGCCGCTCGATTTCTGCGCTCGACTGCTCGTTTTCTGCGGAGCACTGCTCGAAATCGAGCGGTCGAAACCACCTGCGGTTTCGACCTCGGGGCCCTCGGTCCCGGCCTGTTCGCCCAGCTCAGTACGTCCGCTCAAATTCGAGCGGACGATGCCGTCGGGGGTCTTCGTGTGGGTCGGCGGGACGATCGGGTTCTCGCGCCAGTCGGGCCGATAAGCGTCCAGCTTCTGCCACGTGTTCGCCCAGCCGACGTGGGTGTCCGGGGGGAGGTCGTGGACCTTGTAGCGGCGCGAGATGGTCTGGATGCCGCCCTTACCGGTGGACTTCACGATGCGCTCGCCGTCCGGGTTCGTGACGAGCTCGGCCTTTTCCAGGCGCTTGAGCGCAGCCCGCACGGTCGAGTCGCCGACCGGCTTCTCGCCCTCCTCGGTCAGCAGAAAGCACAACTGGTCGACCGACATGCGGCGCAGGCCCCGCGGGCTGGACGTCAGCATGGCGCGCAGCAGGATGTAGAGCTTGAAGTCAGTGGGCTTCATACCGGGCAGGTGCAGGAACCAGTGCCGCACCACCGCAGCCGACCAGTAGTCGGTGATGTCGCCTTCAAACAGGTACTCGCCCTCACCGTTGTCCGGCATCGAGCGGCGAGGAAGGTGTCGGCGGCTCACAGAGCCACCGCCGGCGGAGTTACGGCCGGGACGGTTACCGTCGCGGGATCCATGAAGGCGATCCGAGGGGGGCGGTGCATGGGGTAGACGCTCTCAATCTGTATTGAGAGCCGCACGCCGAGTGATCTTGACCAGATGCCGAGCGGGCCCGTGGGTGGTGCTGCAAAAAGGGCGGGTAGCCGGTTACTCTGGACGAGGTGACCGGGCCCCGAAGGGTCGGGAGCCCGGCGTTACCGCCGACGTACGACTCAGGTGTGGAGGCTGGGTAGGCCAAGGTCTGAGTCAAAAGCTGGAATCGAGAGCCGCTCCTGCGCCAACAGGGGCGGCTCTCGGCGTTACGGGGCGCGGGCAACCATGGCAACGTCCTTCCGCTGGCTGAGGGATCCGGCGATCACGCCGGACGCCGGTGTGATGGTGTACCTGGTTTCCGACGCGGATACTCCGGGATCCCGTTCTCCGGGAAAGGGCCTGCGAACGCGTCCCGACAGGTGGGAAACCGACGGCGTGTCGCCAGGCCCTGGCAGTGTGCTGCCTGCGGGTACGCGTAGCCTGCTGTGCATCGCAGGCACCTCCAGTTCAGGTGCTTGATCACGGCGCCGACCACCACAACCGGCGACACGATCGGCAGGCCCTCCATCTGAGGGCCTGTTCGCGTTCTGCGGGGCCATCTTCTACCTTCCCGGGCCGTTCAAAGGGGCAGAGGAGTGAGGTCGGAGTGTCGCCCCCTGCGAGTCAGCCCGGACGCGGTGGCGAGTACCACCGGCGCGTCGAAGTCAGGACCGCCTTCTGGTCACGCTGTCTGGTTGGCAGTCTCGGGCGGTTCGACGGGCTCAACCGGCCACTGGGCCGACTCTCCCCTCTGGAGTTTTCCCGTCAACTCAACACGGTCTCCCGGGATCACTCGGATCGTGACCTCGATCGGCCTGCCGGTCAGTGCCGATGTGCCGACGATCCTGGACTCCAGGACGGGGATGGACTTAGCGATCTCAAGGAGTTTTGCCTCTTCGGATTCCGGCATGCGGACACGGGAAGTCTCCTCCCACTCGATCGGGCCGTGACCAGCCTCTTCAAGTCGGTCCAGGTAGCCGCCGGGGCCTGGCGACGCATCGGCGATTCTCGGAGCGGACTTGACGGCCTCGGGGCTGAGCCAGGTGTCCACAAGCTGAAAGGGTGGTTCATCCGCAGGGCTGGTGACACGCCGGCGGCGCAGAACTTCGGCGCCGGGGTCAAGCTCGAACTGGTCGGTTACCTGAGCTGGGGCTGGAACCGTCCTGCGGAACGGGCGCCCGTGGACTTGCCAGGGTTCGTCTGGCCGCGAGGCGGCAGGGAACACGTAGCCACGTGAAGGATCGCGAGTGATGGTGACACCGCGCGTGATCCTTCGCCGAACCGGGGGTTCCAGGACGATGGATCCGCGCCGCTGGATCGTCCGGACAAGGCCTTCCTTTTCCAGCTCCTTGTACGCCGCGCGAACCGTTTCGTGATGAATCCCGAGTTCGGCTGCGTATGCCTTGAGCTGCGGCAACGTCGAACCAGGCGGATGTGTGCCGTCCTGGATTTTGGCGCGTAGCTCGGCTGCGAGCTGTCGCCACTTGATGGAGCTGGGCTCGGTCATCGGAATGCATCTCTCCTTGGCTACTAGGCGTCACCACCACACTAGTTCAGACCTAGGTTTTAACGCCCATCGTGCCCCACTGTCCAGGCGGCGCGGGAAAAAACCTAGGGTTATTGACATGTGTGGCTGGTCGTGGTGTCATCTTCCCCAGGTCGCCAAAAACCTAGGTTTTAGGTCGGCTTACGACGGTGTCGGAACCAGGCTCTTCGAGGCTGAAGCTGGCTGGCCGTTCGTTCCTTGAGAACTCAACAGTGGATTGAATTTCGGGCCGCGGCGCCCCTGCCGTCATTACGACGAGACGACCCTCTCACCAGCAGTTTTCCGGTTGGTGAGGTCTTGAGCGGGGGGCTGGCCGCATGGCAGCCCGAGAGCGGATCTGAGCAGGGCCCCAGGGGCGGGGCCACGGGTGCAACTCCCTGTCCGCTCACCGCGCCGGCACTCATGCATGGCGCGACCCCCGGCACGGCGCTGGAGACGCCATATGTGCCGGGGGTCCACGGATCTACCAGCAAAGGAACCGATCCGCATGACCATCATCCCATTCACCACCGCCGCCCCGATCAAGCCCCAGGCCGTGTCCGACGGTGTCGAGGACGTCGTCACCGAGGCGTGGACGGTGTTCGAGGGGGTCCAGGACCTGGCCAGGCTCGGCGTCGCGGTCGAGGTGACCGTCCGGCCGGGCGAGATTCTGGCCGACCTGACCGTCCGCCGGGAGGCCGCGCACCTGCTGCCGACCCTGGTGAAGGAGCTGGAGAGCAGCGGCATCACCCGGACCGAGAGCGGCTTCCGGGTCCTCGGGACGATGTGCCAGGGCAACGTCAGCCTGCGCATCGTCGTCGACAGCTCCGAGGTCACCGTCGAGCAGCTCCAGGCCCTGGTCGCCGCGGTCGACTTCGACTTCGACGCGTACGTCGGCGGCGAGCAGGCGAGGGGGTACGCCGCATGACCCCCGAGGAAGAGGCCGAGATGCGGCGCCAGGTCGACGAGGCCAACCAGCGCTCGGAGCACCAGTACGGCAAGAACGGCTTTGCGGGGGTGGCGCTGTGATCCGCATCCTCCGCGCTTCCACGCTGGACCGGCTGAGGGCCCAGGCCGACCTGGGCGCTCGTACGGGGGAGCTGGCCACGATCGAGAAGGCGCTCGACGCCGGGCTGATCCGCTTCCTCCCGCAGCAGTCCGCGGGCGCAGCGACCCCCGCGGTATCGGTGCCGCGGCCGAAGGCCGGGCCCCGGTCCTTCGATCACCCCCAGTCCGCCGGGCCCGAGCTCGTGATCGAGCACGCCGACCAGGGATGCACACAGTGCATCGAGACGGTGAGCGGCCTGTCGCTGGAGGGCCTGGAGAGGGCCTTCGTCGTGGCGCGGGGCAACGACCTGGTCATTGCCCAGGTGCTGATCCTCAACGCGATCTACGCCGTGAAGTCGGTCCAGTCCGAGGAGGGCCAGGCATGACCAGCACTCTGTACCGCCGCCGGATGCGGGACGTCCGCGCGTTTCGTCAGGACAACGGCCCGATCACGGCGTGGCCGGCGGATCGCTTCGAGGTCTACCTCGACCTGATCCGTATCGCCCGGGCCGCCCGCTGGCACCGACTGCGCACCACGGAGCGGCGGGTGAAGGTACTGGCCGCCGTCGCCTACATCGCCCCGCTGTACGTCCTGGCCGAGCTGGTCGAGGCCGTGCGGGGCAGGACGTGGTGGCAGCTGGAGGGCCACCTGGACAGGGTCGACAGCAGGTTCGCCTTCGCCCTGGTCGCGCTCGACCAGGCGGGCGACCACAACTTCACCGCCATGGTCACCCGGGCCATCGACCGGATCACGAGCACGGTCGGCCGTCTGACCGCCCGTATCGCCCGGGTCTGAAGCAACCGCACCCGCAGGCGGCCGCCGAGACGGCGGCCGCCTGCACGACTGAGAGGAGGGTGGCGTGGCGGCCCGTACGGGTACCCGCAGCACCGCCAAGAAGAAGACGCCGCGTAAGCCGACGGCCCCGTCGCAGCGGCGCCCGGCCGCTTCGGCGGCGCCCGTGCCGCCGAGCCAGGAGGTCCGGGAAGAGGCCGAGGCCCGGCTCGCGGACCTGCGGGACCGGGCGGCCGACACTCTCGACCTCGCCCGGGAGCAGGCCGCCGAGGAGGCGGCCCGGCTGACGGGCGACGCCGAGAAGGCCGCCCGGGCCGTCCGGGCGTCGGCGGCCGCCGACGCCCGGCGGGTCCTGGTCGAGGTGGCCGAGGAGGCTGGGCAGCGGCTGTACCGGGCCCGGTCCGCAGCCGACGGCATCCTCGCCAACGCCGAGCGCGAGGCCGCCGAGACCACGACGGCGGCAGCACAGACAGCCGAGGCCCGGCTCGCGGACGCCCGCGACCGGGCGGCCGACATGGCGCAGCGGGCGGCTGACACTCTCGACCTCGCCAGGCAACGGGCCTCCGACGAGACGGAGCAACTGCTTGCCGCCGCCGAGGAGTCGGCCGACACCATCCGCCGGTCGGCGGCCGCCGATGCCCGGCGGGTCCTGGTCGAGGTGGCCGAGGAGGCCGGACAGCGGCTGCGCCGGGCCCGGCTCGGGGCGGACCGCGTCCGCGCCTCCGCCGACCAGGACGCCACCGAATGCCTCGCCGCCGCCGGTGCCGAGGCCGCCGAGATCACGGCGGCCGCGGAACGGGCAGCCAAGGAGATCACGGCGGCTGCCGAGGAGTCGGCCCGCCTGCTGCTCGCTGAGACGGAGCAGCAGGCGGTCGAGCTCGCGGCACTTCGCCGGGCCTCTGCCGAGGCCGCCTACCGCACCGCCCTGGCGGACGCGGCGCGGATCCTCGGGGAGGCGCAGGAGCAGGCGAACGAGACGGCGGCCGCGCACGCGGCGGTTGCCGCCGAGACTGACCTCGCCCGCCGCACCGCGTTGCTGGAGCTGAACGAGGAGCTCGCCGAACGGCGCACGGCCATCCAGGCCGAAATCGAGTCGGCCCGCGCCGAGGCGGAGGCGGAGCTCCGCAGGTTCGCTGAGAGCCACGAGCTGCACCGCGAGAAGCAGCGCGCGGCGCTGGCCGCCGAGCTGGCGGAGATGCGGCGCAACGCCGAGAGCGAGGCCCGCAAGAAGGCGGCGGCGATCGTGGCCGGCGCCGAGCAGGAGAAGGCCGCGGTGATGAAGGACGCGGTCGAGGCCACCGCCCGCGCCGAGAAGCTCCAGCGCAGTGCCGAGGCCAAGCTGGCCCAGGCCCGTAAGGCGGCGGCAAAGAAGAAGTCGTGGGCCAAGCGCAAGCAGTCCTGGTCCCGGCAGTTCTGGGACCTGATGGTCTGGCTGGCACTTTTCGCCGCGATCGGGCTCGCCGCCACCGGCGAGTACCACCTCGCGCTGATGGTCGGATTCGGCCCGTGGTCGCCGCTGCTGCCGGTGTGCATCGACATCTACTGCGTTGTTGCCTTCAAGCGGGAGAAGGACGTGTACCCGGCGCTGCTGCTGATGCTCGGCGCGAACATCACGTACCACCTCGCCGTGCCGGAGGCCGACGGGAAGACCTTCCTGATCATCGCCGTCGTGACCATGTTCGTCGCGGTCGTCTGGCGCGTCCACAAGCTCATGGACAGTCACGCCGCCGACGACGAGAAGGACGCCGAGGGCGAGGAGGAGGCCGACACCGCGAGCGGTAAGGACACCGGTAACCCGGCCCCCACCGGTACCGGTAAGTCGGGCGGTACCGGTAGCGGTAGCCCGACCGGTAATCCCGGTTCTACCGGTACCGGTAATCCGGGCGGTACCGGTAGCGGTAACCCGACCGGTAAACCGCGCGCTACCGGTACCGGTAGGTCGGGCGGTAGCTACGGCTCTACCGGTGGCGGTAAGCGCACCGGTAAGGGCGGTAAGTCGGGCGCCCCGAGCGCCGAGCAGCGGGAAGCGGTACGGGCCCGCGCCACCGAGATTCTGCGGGCGGGCGGAACCCCCTCGCCTACCGCTCTCGCCGACGAGTTCGGCGGCCTGGATCCCGAGTGGGTCCGCAACCAGATCCGCGCCGTCCGTACCTGACGGGCGGCGAGCACGACCGCGGGCGGGCTTACCGGGCCCGCCCGCCCTCTTCCCCTGATCCCGCGCACACCGTGAGAGGACCCCATGAACGACGACGACCGTTGGACCCCTGAGCACCTGCGAACACCTGGCAACCGGAAGATCCACCTGGACCATCGCCGGGTGCAGCTCCAGCCGCTCGCCGACGACCTGCGCCGGATCGCGCGGGAGATGGCGGCCATGCTGCAAGAGGAGGGCCGCATCGAGGGCGACCTCCCCGGTCAGCCCTGGCTGCGCGCTAATCACGTGGTCAAGCCGCTGAATGACGCGGCCGACAGCCTTGAGAAGGTCCTGCCGGCCCTGGTCGCCTTCAACCGCCGCTTCGAGCGTTCCTACGAGGAACTGCCGGAGAAGCGGGAGGCCAAGCGCCTGAAGAAGGAGCTGGCCAAGCGGCAGAAGCGGCAGGCCATCGCGCCCGCCGGGAGCGGTGAGGGCGCCGTCCCCGCCCAGAAGGCCGGGTTTGACGACGTTTTCGACGAGCTGAGGAAGGGGGCCTGAACCCGTGGCCGTGCAGTCGAAGGCCGAACGGCGGGCGCTCAACCAGCGGGCCCATTTCGAGAAGCAGCAGACCGCGCGGGCCGCGCGCGGCCCGCGCGGTCTCGCCGAGTCGTGGATGGAGCGGGCCCGGGCGGTCGCCGCCGCCAGAGAAGCGGCGGACCGGGCAGCGGGACGAGACCCGGCGACGGTGTGGGATGACCTGTCCCGCACGCTCGCCAACTGGGTCGACCGCTACAGCCAGTGACCATCACCCGGACGTCCGGGTCAATCAATCAACCGTTCAAACCCGGAGGTGACCGCCTCGCGCACGCATAATGCGTGCGCGCGGACACGCGTGCGCGCGGACGCGCGCGCGCGTACGCGAGGCGGTCACCATCTGTCAACCCCCTTTGGAGGGTTCATGAGTGACGACGAGGAGCGCGGAGGGACACTTCTGCCGTTCCGGCCCCCGGCGGGAGGACCCCCGCCGCCCCCTCCCCCACCCCCGCCCGGGCCCCCGCCGGGGCCGCCGCCCCCGCCGCTCCCGCCGGCGCCCCCCGCCGTGCCGGTGCCCGACGAGGCCCCGGAGGAGCCCCCGCCCACCCTGGTCCTGCCGACCCTGCACGTTCCTCCCCCGGCGGTTCCGCCGCCGCCGGTCCCGGCCTTACCGGAGCCGAGCACGTCCGGGGCCCCGGCCGCACTGCGGTCGGAGGGCTTGGACGAGCCCGGCGCGGCGGGCGGCCGGGGCCGGGACGGTCTGGGCGGTGTGATGGTGGCCGCGATCGGTATCGCGGTCGCCGCGCTGCGCGGGATGACGCAGTGGATGGAGGACCGCCGCCAGAAGTTCCAGGACCAGGCCCCGGTCCGTCTGGCCGCCGCGGCGGCGAAGGCCGAGCGGATCAAGAACCGCGCCGAGCACGACGCCGCCCTGGCGGCCATCGGCCACGACGCGGAGAAGGCCCGCGCGAAGAGCCGCGTGCAGTCGCCCACCGAGTACGGCCGGGACGCCACCAAGAACAAGGGGGGCGGCAAGGGCGGTTCGAAGGGCGGCTCGAAGGGGACGTTCGGCGAGGCGGGCGGCGGCCCCGGGGGCGGCCGCGGCCCGAAACCCGGCCCGGACGGCAAGAACCGCCCGGGCGGCAAGGGCGGCAAGGAGCTGGCCGCCCACGGGTCGACCGGGACAGGGCGCAAGAACGGCCCCGGCGCCAAGGACAAAGGCGGCAAGGGCAGCTCGAAGGGGCCGGACGGCCCGGGGGGCAAGAACAAGAGTGACTCCGGACCGGGCGGCAAGAGCCCGAAGTCCCCGAAGGCGGGGAAGTCGCCGAGCACCAGCGCGTCGAGCCCGGCCCTGGAGCGGGCCCGTGGCCGCCAGGAGCGGGCCGCGGACAAGCGGCGGGCGAAGGACCAGCGGAAGGCGGACCGTGCGGCGGCCCGGCTGGAGGACTGGGGCAAGGACCGGGACCGCAAGCACGGCTCGGACGATGCCCACCAGGCCGCGAAGGACCGCATCCGCACCGCACGCCTGGAGGCCAAGGCCGCCCGGAAGGACGCCGCCCGCGAGGCCCGCCGCCAGGAACGGGACGCCGCGAAGAAGGACCGCAAGGAGCGGCGGAAGGCAAAGCGGGAGGCCGAGGACCGTACGACACTCGGGCAGGCGATCGGCCAGTCGCTCACCGAGGAGGCGGAGCGGCGGCTGAAGGAGAGGCGAGAGGCCCTCGACCCGCCCGTGCTCAGCAGGCGCAAGAAGGACGCCACGGCCGAGGAGACAGCCGAGCCCGAGTCCGGGCCGAAGGTTGACCTGAAGAAGAAGCCCCGGGCGCCGAAGGGGTCTTCGACGGCTCCGCCGAAGGCCACGTCGCCGAAGCCGCCCCCGCCTGGGGCCGAGGAGGCGGTACCCGGGTCCGAGGCCCCGGGTAAGGAGAGCGGCGGGCCGACGGGGTCCGGGCCCGGTTCGCGCTCCCGCCGCACCCGCGAGGAGCGGCCGCCGCCCCGGCACGAACCGCGGCCGGACGGGGAGTGGCTGCGGCCGCCGCCCGGGATGCGGGCGGAGTACAAGGTCTGGTTTTCCCGGCCCGACCGGGAGGCCCAGGAGCGGGCCAGGGCCGAGGCGAAACGGGCGGAAGTGCTGCGGCGCCGGGCCCGGATCGCCAACGTCTTCAACCCCCGAGAAGCCCTCCCGCCCGGTTCCGCCACCGGGCCGGAGGCGTCGCCGGCCTCTCCGGCTCCCGACACACCGACACCACCGAGCAGCAGCCCGCCCGCACCGAAGAACGAGAAGAGAAGGGAGGCGATCCCGATGCCAGGAGGACCGCCTGCACGACCCGTCCCGCCAGTACACGACACCCAGTTCGACGACTCCGACCTGACGGTCTATGACGTCATCGACGCGGACCAGGACATGGCGGAGGAGATCCTGGCGGGCGCCGAGCACGCCCTGAAAGTCGCCCAGAAATGCCAGAACCTCCAGTCCTCGTTGGAGGGTCTGCGTGCCTCCCTGATCGCCAAGAGCGTGCCGGGGGTGCTGGTCGGCTGGTGCACCCGGCTGATCGACCGGGCCGGGGTCGTGGAGGACAAGGCCCTCGCCGTCGCGAAGGGCCTGCCCCGTGCCTCGGAAGCCATCGCCCACGCCGGGGCTGTCGCGGCCGAGCACGACAAGCCCGCCGCGGACCTCGTGCGCGACATGGGCCACGCCGCGCCCGCCGACGCCTCGTACCACAAGGAGTAGCCATGGGAATGGACCTCGCCCGCGTGGGCAGCAAGGTCGTCGAGCTGGTGGTCGACGGCGTCACCTACACCGTCGCCACGGCGAAGTTGGGGCTGGCGAGCATGGCGATGCTCGCTCTCAGCGAGGCCGTGCGCGGCGCCTACGACTACGTCGAGGGCTGTGCGAAACAGGTGGACACCCTGGCCGACACCGCGTCAGCGATGTGGGTCTCGGGTGACGTCGTCAACGCGCACCGCGACGCCGCCGGCGTGATGCGTGGCGTGCTCGCCGACGCCAAGGCCCTGGCGGTCGAGGCGGAGGAGATGGCAGGCGACTTCAGGGCCGCGAAGGAGGGCCACGAGGCCGACTACGGACCGGTGGCCGAGCTCATGGCGGGCAAGGACACCGACCGGCAGTACTACTGCAACCGCTGACCCCACCAACCGCGGGGCGGCCGGGCCATCAGGCTCCGGCCGCCCCGCCCCGTTTCCGGAGGCAACATCATGCTCGCTCGCGTGCGTGCGGCGGTCAGCCGTGCCACCGCCGGCCGTGCCGCAACCGTCGCCGGGTCCGCAGTCCTCACCGCGGGCCTGGCCGCCGACTCCGTCACCGTCCCCGGCGTTCTCGCCGCGGTGACGACCGCCGGGGTCGGCCTGGTCACCAACATCAAGATCCTGCGGGCCCCACGCTCCGCGCGGGACACGGCCATCGGCGTCTACGTCGCCCCGCACACGGGCGCCTGCGTCCTCCTGGCCGTCGAGTGGCTGGCCCCCGACACCGGGGTGTCCCTGCTCGTGCAGGCGGGCGTCGTGGCCCTGTGGACCGGAGCCACCTGGTACCTGCGCCCCGGCCAACTGGCCCGCCAACTCGTCGACGAGGCGGCGGCCCAGGAGCTCGCCGCAGCCGCCGAGGCCGCCCTGGAAGAGACAGAGGAGGCCGAACCCCCGGTCGTCTACGCCTCCCCGGAGGCCCAGTGGTGGGGCGAGAACATCGCCGTCGAGGACGGCGCCGCGCCCGGCACGGTGCTCCTGGAGTACCGGCAGGTGACCGGGCAGTGCCACGCGTTCATCATCGGGTCGGCCAAGCGCGGGAAGGCACCAAAGATCAGCGCCGAGGACCTGTCCGCGTACCTGGACCTGCCGGAGGACCGGATCGAGATCGGGCCCGTGCCCGGCCGCGGCGCCGGGATCCGGCTCGTGGTCCTGGGCGTGCGTCCGCAGCTCCCCGAGCAGGCCGTCGCCGTCGACGACGACGACGCTCTGTGGGCGGAGATCGCCACCACCGCGATGCCCGGCGTCGAGCTCGTCGAGGCCGCCACCTACCCCGTGCACAAGGAGCTGACCTGATGGCAGAGGTACGGGAGTACCTGCTGAAGACCCCGCCCGGCGGGGTGAAGAGCTACAACCACCCGGCGCTCTGCGACCTGCTGAAGGTCGAGGACTACAGCCGCGTCATCTTCGAGCAGGGGGCCGGACGGCAGGCGATCGTGCGGATCTACCCCTCCAACCCGCTGATGGACATGCGGCAGATCGACCTGACCGACCTGGTCATGGACGCGCGGGGCCGCATCAGGCTCGGCTCCTACTTTGACGGGTCGCCGCTGCGCTTCCGGCTGTTCGACCCGAAGACGGGCAACGCGCAGAGGGGCGCGGTTTTCGGGACCACGGGCGCGGGCAAGTCGAGATTGGCGCAGGCAATCCTGATCGCCTGCAAGCTCTCCGGCATCGTCGTCCACCTCGCCGACCTCAAGCACGGCCAGTCGGTCCCCGAGGCCGTCGGACAGGTCGCCACCCGGGTCACCACCCCGTACGAGACGATCCTGATGCTGCGCGGCCTGGTCGCCGAGGCCGAGCGCCGCATGAAGTCGTACGCGGCGATGGGCCGGTCCGGGTTCGTGAAGGACAACCCGGACCCGCTGGTCTACGGCATCGTCGACGAAGCCAACAGGTTGCTGGAGAAAGACGCCCCTTTCCGGGACGAGGGCGCCTACCTCATCAAGGAACTCGGGCGGACCGGCCGGAGCGTGGGTGTCGGCATCATCATCCTCGCCCAGGCCGGACACCTCAACGAGCTCGGCGGATCGGACACCCTGCGCGGCATGCTCAAGGAGGGCGAAGTCATCCTGCTGCGCTGGTCGTCCGCGATGATGCAGCAACTCGTCTCCGACGGCCTCCTCCCCCAGGGAGAAGCGCTCCAGCCCATCCCGAAGATCGTCGGCCAGGTGCGCCGGATCCTCCGGTACGGGGAGACGCCGCCCGACGACGAGGACGACGTCAACAGCCAGGGGATGCTCTACCACCTGACGTCCCGCCGCCCGACCAGCATGGCCCGCACCTTCATCGTCGGCAGCGTCGAGCCGTGCACCGGCTACGACCCGGTGGTCCTCGACCTGTACGGCGACCAGCCGCCGCCGGGCACCGCGATCGACCTGGAGGCGTACATGACCGCCCAGGAGCGCAAAGCGGCCAGCGGCAAGGGCGGGGAACCCGCCGATACATCGGCGATCGAGGCTCCCGAGCCCGAGCCGGAGGCGGCGACGATGACGATCGCCCAGCGGATCCTCGCGGTGCTGCCGCCCGACGGCATGACCGTGGCGGAACTCCAGGAGGCCCTGGACGCCGACGGCGGCCGCACGGTCCGGCGCGGCACCATCAACACCACCATCAGCGGCATGCGCGAGCGCGGGCAGATCGCCCGCCCAGACGGCACCGGCCGCGTCATTCCCATGGAGAGCTAATGATCATCGGTCGACACACCGACGCTCAGGGCCGCTCCACCGGTGAGCGCATCGCTGCTCTGAAAAGGAGCGGGCGCCCCGTCACGGACGACGAGCAGGCCGCGGCGACACGACTCCTCAACGTTCTGCTCGATGCCGCCGCCGACCACGGCGTGACCCTGGAGGGGTTCGACTGGGTCACGGATCTGCCGGGCGCCTGCCTGGACGTCACCCGCCGCTGACCAGAACGGAACCCCGCCCCCACAGGCCCGGAGCCACCCCCCGGCTCCGGGCCTGCCCCATGCCCACGCACAGCCCCCGCAGGAGAACCCCGACATGCACGAGCCGACCACCACCCCCCAGCAGCCGCTCAGCGAGACACAGGCCGCCGACGAGGCCGCCCGCATCATCGCCGAGGGCTTCTACAGCACCACCGGCCTTACGGCCACCAGCTACAAGGACAGCACCCCGCTGCCGACCACGGGAGACGCCATGCCCGTCGCTCAGCCCGGCCGCCCCCCGATGAGCCAGAGGGCCACCGATGTCTCGACCGTCATGCTCGCCGTGGGCGCGGCGTCCCTGATGACCGGCGGCGGGGTGTCCCTGGTGCTGTGGCGGCTTGCGGACGTCGACCCTCTCGTCCTGGCCGTGGCCGGCGGCGCCCCGGTCGCCCTTCTGATGGCCCTGTCCCGGGTCATCGGCCGGGCCCGCAGCGCCATCGAGGCCGCCCCGGCCACGCACCACCACCACTACCAGGGTCCGGTCCGGCAGGAGACGACCACGGTCTCCAGCACGACCCGCGGCCTGATCGCCCGCACCCGCAACGACACCCGCTGAAAGGACCCCATCATGCCGTTCCCGCCCTACGTCCTCGCCCCGACGCATCTCGACAACGGCCTCCATGGCTGGCAGCTCAACCGGGGACGCCGGTTCCTCCGCTGCCACGAAACCTTCGTCCCGGGGGACTTTGACCGCGACGTCGAGGCCGCGATGGACTGGGCCGAGCGGATCATCGGCACCCGGCAGGACTGGCGGCACACCCGCCAGGGCGGCCCGGACCGGTGGATCGCCACCGAGAACCTCCGCACGACGACAGGCAGCGACGTGCTGCGCTCCCTGGAGCCCTGCACACTCGTAGTCGCCGTCGGCCCCGCCGGCGCGGGCAAGAGCACCTTCGCGGCCCAGGCCGGGATCGTCACCGTGGTCTGCCTCGACTCCCTGCGCGAGCAGATCGGGGGCTGCGCCGGCGACCAGTCCCTCACCCCCGCCGCCGTCGAGCGGTAGAACGCCCTGCTGGACGAGCACCTGAGCGAGGGGCACGCCGTCTTCGTCGACTCTACGAACGTGGAGACGCACGTCCGCGCCGATCTGGTCGCACAGGCCCGCCGCCACGCCCGCTGGATCGTCGCCCTGCGCTTCCTCCCCCACATCGACACCTGCCGGGCCCGCAACGCCGACCGGCCCGCCAACCGGCGCGTGCCCGACGACGTCCTCGCCTGGCAGCACGCCCTCGCGCTCGCGGCCACCCCCAAGGCCCTGCTCGCCGAGGGCTTCACCGCCGCGCACGACATCGTCACGCCCCTCTGACCAGCCCTGACAGCAAACAGGAGAAGACCTTGACCACAACCGAGACCTTCGAGGCCATCCGCTACACCGCCGACGTGATCGCCGTGACGCCGGACGGCCGTGTCCTGCTGATCGAGCGGCGCTGGGACCCCTACGAGGGCCACTGGGCTTTGCCGGGGGGCCATGTCGACATCGGGGAGACGAGCCGCGCGGCTGCTGCCCGCGAACTCGCCGAGGAGACCGGCGTCCACGTGGATCCCGAGGACCTGCGGCAGATCGGCGTGTGGGACGCGCCCGGCCGCGACCCGCGCGGCCGGTACGTCACCGTCGCCTACCTCGCGCTCGTCCGGGCTGGCACAAAGGCCGTCGCGGACGACGACGCCCGAGCCGCCCGCTGGTGGCCGATCACCGATCTGCCGGAGCGGCTGGCGTTCGACCACGCCGCCATCCTCAACAGCCTCTGACCGAAGGGAACCTGAGTATGAGCACCCACGTCATCGTCAGCCACGGCTCCGACTTCTTCGGCGTCGATACCATCCCCGTTCGCGATCTGCGCCACCTCGGCGAGCACGTGCGCGGCGTCCTGCCCGCCACCGACTACCCACCGCTGACCCGACTCCTGGACACCGCCGGAGACAGCGAGCAGATCCTCGACACCGACCAGGCCGCCCGGCTCGCCGCCCTGCTGCACCGGGCGGCCGCCCACCGGCGGTTGCGGAAGCCGTACAGCGGACTCGCCTCCCTCCTGGGCATCGCGGCCGCCAACGCCGCCGCCGCCTCCGCCCCCTGGACCTGGACCCCGACCACCGAAGGAAACAACTGATGACCACCGGACCCGACCCCGTCGACGCCCGCCTGGACACCGCCAACACCACCGTCCTCGCCGAGATCAGCAGGAGCGACGCCAAGAGCGGCGTGCTCCTTACTTCGTTCAGCCTGCCGCTGGCCGCGCTGGTTGCCGCGGTGCCCGGACACGCCTTACCGCCCGTGGCCGCCGTCCTTGTCGGGGCTGGCACCGTCGGCCTGGTCACCGCGATGCTCGTCGTCCTCCTGGTCGTCCGCCCCCGACTGACCGGCGCCACTCGCGGTTCCTTCCTCTACTGGTCGCTGTGCACGCCCGAGACCCTGGTCGAGGACCTGAAGAACCCCGGTGACCGCGCCACCCACGTCATCCACCTCTCGCAGATCGCCCGCCGCAAATATCGGGGACTGCGCCTGGCCGGGGACATCACCGGCGCCTCGCTCGTCACCCTCGCCGCCGCCCTGCTCACCTCCCTGATCTGACCGGAGAGCACCCTGCGCGGCGCGGACGGCCAGGAACACACCCACTGCTCCGGCTGGAACCCCCGGCGCGACCGCTTCCGTGCCGACCAGAACCGTTAGGCCTAACCCAACCAGGAAGGACACGCTCATCATGAACACCGTCGCCATCGCTGGCACCGCCCTGACCGCCCCGACTGCCCGCCACCTTGCCCGGCCCGAGACCTGGTACGGCCCCAGCGGCACGAAGGTCACCGGCGACGCCGTCGCCGCCCACCTCCAGGCCGCCGCCAACCTCATGACCCGTGAGAACTGGGATCCCCAGCTCTACGCTTCCGGCAGCGGCCGCAGCCTCTACTACGCCCTGGTCCACACCGCCGACGACGGCCTGGGCGACGGTGACACTCACCGCGTCGCCGAGTCCGTCCTGGGCGCCGTTCTCGAATCCGCGACCGGCGCCCCGTTCGTCGACTACGAAGCGTGGAACCGCCACGCCACCCGCACCCTCGACGACGTCCTGCGCGCCTGCCGGGCCGCCGCCGCCGTGGCCCGCGAGTACGGCCCCGGCCCCCTCGTCGACCACCCGCAGGTCGAACCCGCTTCCCGATCTGGCGTCTCCCAAACCGCCGAGATCGTTTGACCCTTGGTCCGCGGAGAGCTCGACAACCCCTTCCGCAGCTGCCGCTGACCACCCCGGTCGACCCGTTCACGGCCGTCTTCACCGTGGCGTGCGTTGTTCACCTCGCCCTCGACGTCCCAGGTTCGATGGGGAAGCCGCACCCGCAGCCGACGACGGTCCTTCCCACTCCACTGGGGCGTCCGTGGACTGTGTGCGGCATCTGAGTTGAACAATATGAAGCGGGCCCCGTCCGAGGACGGGGCCCGCTTTTTTGCGTTCGGGTGACCTGTGCCGCCGATGTCGCCCGGCTTCGCCTTCTGGTTTCCCCTGGTGTCTTCGCCCCTGGCGGCGACCCCGCCTTCGAGCCTGACGTGGCCACGCTTTGTGACGTACCGAAGGGGGCGTGGCAGCATCATGCGGAAGGTAGCCACCGCATGAGGAGAGAAGCCCGTCGTGATCATCGCCAACATCAGCCCGCGAAGTATGGGCAAGACAACCGACACCGGCATGATGGGGCATGCATTCCATAAGGCTGGGTACCCCGTCCAGCTGTGGGACGCGGACGAGTCCGAGCACCTCAAGCAGTGGTCCGAGATCGCCGAGTTCCCCTTCCCCGTACATCGCAACGCCTCCGCCAAGTTCGCCGAGGAATGCACACCGCTCGGGGAGGGCGGCATCGACATCGTTGACGTCGGCCACACCGAGAACCACCCGCACATCGCCGACAGCGTGCTCAAGGTGGCCGACCTGGTCATCGTCCACATGGAACCCTCCATGGCCGACTACCAGCGCGTCCACCAGCCACGCACCTCGACCCCGGTCAAGACGATGGTCGGCCGCTCCTCGTTCGACAGGCCCTCACGCACCGCGCCCCCGATGTGGGTTCTCCTCAACCGCGTACGCCCCAACGTCCGCAGTGAGGGCGAGATCCGGGACCTGCTCCTGGAGGCCGACTACAACGTACTCACGGTCAAGATCCCCGTCCTCGACGAGATCAAGCAGGCCACGGGCTTCCCCGTCGTGAACGCGGACAGGGGGCCGTTCGGGGAGCTGGTCACCGAGCTGCAAACGCGAGGGCTGGTCAAGGATGCCTAGCAGCAGACGACGCGATTTTCGAGCAGCGGCCAACAAGGGCAACAACCAGCCCCCCAGCGACAACGCCCCCTCCACGTCGGAGGCCGTCGTCGTACACGAAGGGCCCACTGATCCTTCACAGGTGCGGGCCCAGCCCTTCACCATGGAGCACTGGGGGCTGACCCTCCCGGACGTCGACGCGACGCCGGAGACCGCACACGGCCCGCTCGACGAACAGGAGCAGCGCCTCCTGGCCGAGGCCCACCGAGCCGTCGACAACGCCCGCACGGCCAGTTGGATGCTCGGCTTCGCCCTGGAAGCGGTACGGCGACGCCGCCTGTACCGCGGCGACGGCACCCGGACCTGGGAGCAGTACCTGGATGCGGAGCACGACGGTCTCTCGACCAGCGAGGCTGACCGCCTCCAGAAGACCTGGCGTCTCGCCCGGACCGTGCAGAAGGCCCTGGGCCGGCCGATGCCGGGTAGTCACCTGCGCAAGCTGAAGCCGTACGCGGACAGCACCAGCGACGAGGAGGCCGCGCGCGCCTATGTCGAGCTGTACCGGGCCCACCAGGAAGGGGAAGTGCGGCTCGTAGCCAGCCAGGTCGAGCAGCGAGTAAGGGACGCGATAGCTGCGGCGAAAGGGGTATCCGATCCAGGCGGGCGCACTCGGGCGGTCAGCGCCGCCTGGGTGGCCGCACCCGAGACGCCTATGCCTGCACAGAGGGTCGAGCTGGAGAGCGGCCAAGGCAGCGATCTCAACCGGAGTTCGGATCCCGTTGACGCTGCACTGCGACTGCTGGACGCGGCGCGGCAGGCGGTGGAGGACGCGACAGAGGACAAGAAGGCGCGCGGGGCGCGCAGCAGTGAGGGAGCTCAGCGCCAGCAGGCTGCCATTCGCCGCATCGGTCGCATCCTCGCCAAGGTGAAGGTGGAGAGCGATCACGACACCATCGACGGGGAAGTCATCGTGGACGTCGAGGTCGTGGAGGGCTGAGGCCCCAAGTTGAGCGGGACTTCCCCAATTGGGGAAGTCCCGCGTTTTTTTGGCAACGCCAGCCTGCGCCCCTCTGTGATGCCAGGGTGCGGTCGAGTGGAGAGCGGCCCATCACCCCGCGGGGGGATGGGCCGCCGCGTTCCGTCGTCCAGCGTCCGATCTATATCAAGATCGAGATTCTCGGCCCTGATCGGTAGGGTCCGTTGGATACGGGGTGGCGCGCGCCCTCGCCGGCGCCGCGTCAAGTGCGGTGCAACGGGGAGGTCGCGCATGGGGGAGCGGTTCTCGACGCCGGAGGACGTGCGCGAGCACTGGCTCGGCGGAGGCGACGCCTACCGGGTCTCCGAGACCAAGGCCGAAGCCGACCAACGCCGCGCGACCGTACGGTCCCGGGCCGACCGGTCGTACGGCGAAGAGCTGGTTGGGGAAGCCCTCGTCGTCGCCCGCCTGGAGCGGTCGACCGTGCCCGGGCCTGATCAGTACCGCTGGGGTGTCTTCCACGCCGGGACCGCGCTGCCTGTGGTGGTGATGGGGTCCGGCCAGGGCGCCGAGCAGGCTCGGGAGCTCGCGGAAGCGATCGATGCGTGGCGCGACCCCGAGACCGGGCAGCCCTTCGACTGGGACAGTGATGGCCTGTCCGACCGGCTGAGGTCGCCCTACGGGCGCGGGATGCTCGACCAGGCCCGCGGCCGCGAGCCGGGGCAGCGCTGGGAGGAGCCACCGCCGGCCGAGACGGAGGAGTGGGAGACCGAGGACGGGCAGGTCTACACCTACGGCACGGTCGACCACGAGCTCCGCGTCTTCGCGCCCGGTGGCCTGCTGATCGCGCGAGCGGCCAACCGCTTCGACGTGAACACCAGGAAGGACGCGTGGATCGGCGAGATGCGCGACGGGCGCCGCCTGGCCGGTCGGTGGGAGCGTCACTTCGTCGAGCACGCCGTCCAGCAGCACCTGATCGCCCAGCGCGAGCCCGCCGACCGTGACGATCTGTGGATCCACTACACCGCCGACCGCGCCATGGTCCACGGCAGCGACCGCTACGACACCGACCTCAAGAAGGTCATGCGTTCGGCCGGGTTCACCTGGTCGGGGAACGCGAGCGCCTACGTCACCGCGGGTACCACCCGGGCGGTGGCCCGGGCCCAGAGCGTCGACCGGCTGGCCCGCGCGCTCTACGAGGAGGGCCGGGCTGTGGAGATCCGGGCCGATGAGGACCGGCTCCGCGGTCTCCTCGCGCCCGCCATCTCCGGTCCCGCCGTCGGTGCGGCCGCGACAGGGCCCGCGTCCTCTTCGGCTCCCGCGCCGGCGCCGGAGCCCGCCCCGGTCCTGGAGCCGAAGGATCTGACGGACGAGCTCCTCGCCGCGGAACTGACCCGCCTGACCCGCGAGCGGGACGCGGCCGTGATCGGCGGCACCCGCCGCCGTCGTCTCGACGAGCAGCTGGCCCCGCTGGCCGAGGAGAACCGCCGCAGGATCGTCGCCTCGTACGCGGCCCGGCCCGATCCGGCCGGGATGACGGCAGAGGAGCTGACCGCCGAGCGCGAGGAGCTGGCGGAGTCACTGCGCGGCGACTACGGCAACCATCCGGTGCAGGTGGCCCGGCGGGAGAGGGCCGATCTCCTGGCGGCGGAGAACGGCCGCCGTCTCGCGGCGGAGCTCGAAGGGCGGCCACCGGTCCTCCAGATGACGGACGACGACCTGCGCGCCGAGGGCGAGATCCTGGCCAAGGGCCGCTACGACGTCCCCGCGGGCGTTGCGCGCGATGCCTTCGACGTCCGGCGCGAGTCGGTCGGCGTGGAGATCGCCGACCGGCACCTGCGGACCTGGGAGCCTGCACAGGTCCCCGTCGGTGAGCTCGACGACATCGAGCTCACCGAAGCGATCGAGACCCTGCGCCGGGAGCGGCTGCACGAGCGGGAGTTCGCCGGCCACTACGCCTCGAAGCAGCGCGTCGAGCAAGCCCACGAAGCGCGCCTGCACGTCCTGCGGGACGAGCAGAAGAAGCGCGACACCACCGCGTTCGAGACCCTGCTCAAGACCGACGGCCGCATCCGGCTGGAGAGCCGCTCCTACAGCGACGACGTCCGCGTGTTCATCGACGGCCGCTGGTACGGCGACCTGACCGAGGGCTACCCCGGCTGGAAGGCCGCGGTCCTGCTGGGCCGCGGCACCAGGAACGAGACGATGTGGCGCACGGAGGCGCTCAGCTGGCTGATCGAGCAGTACGAGGCCTCGCCCGAGACCCGCGACACCCGCACCTGGGGCCCGGTGGTCGACGTCGAGCTGCCGCCCTCCCTCGTTGAGCACCTGATCACCCGCAACAGCGAATACACCGGCACCGACGCGGCCAAACAGTACCTGCTGGACCGCATGGTCGACTCCCCGCGCAGCCAGTCCTGGGACGAGACCGGCAAGAAGATCATGGTTCACGCCCTGGCTCTGCCCGAGCGGACGCTGCCGGTGCTGGAACGCATGGGCCGCCGCCTGGTCGCCCAGCTCGACGAGGAGTTGGACTCCGACGACCGCAAGACCAAGGAGCGGGCCAAGCGGTCCCGCCCCAACGTGCTGCGCGGACTGGACGGCATCCGCGAGACAATGCAGGCACGCGGCCTTGCGCCGCTGACGGACGCGGCCGCGCCGCAGGACGGGGAGACGAACGGTGAGCGAGTACGCGCAGACGGCCCGACGGCACTGGCAGACGTTCCGGCCCCGGGAACTGGCCCGGATGGAGGACCCGGAGCAGTTCTTCCGGGATCTGGCGGCGGACGTGGAGCAGCGGATCGCGGAGCTGGTGGAGGAGAAGATGCCCGAAGCGATGCGGGAGACGGACCACCAGCGGCGGGCGGGCAAGCTGAACATGGCGCAGCGGATGGCGCGGGAGCAGGCGCTGAGGGAGATCGTGCTTCTGGAGCCGGAGGAGGAGAGCCGGGACGCGGAGCTGCCCTCCAGGTAACCGGCTTCCGAATCGTTTCGGAGGGGGCGATCGAGAGGGCCGTCCTCGCGGTGTTCCGGCCCGCCTCGCAGGAGGACCTGGCGCCGGCGGGGGAGCGGGCCAAGGCCCATGCGAACCTGGCCGCCGTCCGCACGCTCAAGCAGGTCCAGGCCGCCGAGCGCCCGGCCACGGCCGAGGAGCAGCAGATCCTCGCCCGCTGGTCCGGGTGGGGCTCGGTGCCCGACGTCTTCGCCGCCCGCCCCCAGCAGGATGATCCCGTCTTCGGCCCGGGCGGCGAGCGGGAAGGCGGCTACGCCGCCGCCGCGAGCCGCTGGGAGGCGCTCGCTGAGGTCCGCGACCCGCTGCGCGAGCTCCTGGACGACGCCGAGTGGCGCGCGGCCGCCGCCTCCACCCTCTCCGCCCACTACACCCCGCCCGAGGTCACCGCCGCTCTGTGGCAGGCCCTGGCCGACCTCGGGTTCGACGGCGGCGAGGTCCTGGAGCCCGGCTCCGGTGCGGGCGTCACCTTCGGCACCGCCCCCGACTCGGCCCGGCTGACCGGTGTCGAGCTCGACCCCACCAGCGCCGCGATCTCCCGCCTCCTTGCGCCCGGCGTCACGGTGCTCAACGAGTCCTTCGCCGACACCATCGCCCCCGACGGCAGCTTCGACGCGGTGGTCGGCAACGTGCCGTTCGCCCGCCTGACCCTGTTCGACCCCAAGCACAACAAGGCCCGGCATCGGATCCACAACCACTTCCTGGTGAAGTCGGTGGCCCTGACCCGGCCCGGCGGCGTGGTCGCGCTGATCACCTCCCGGCACACGATGGACGCCGAACGCGACGCGGCCCGCCGCGAGCTGTTCGAGAGCGCCGACCTGCTGGGCGCGGTCCGCCTGCCCAACAAGGCCTTCGCCCGCTCCGCGGGCACCGACGTGGTCACCGACATCCTGATCCTGCGCCGCCGCGCCGAGGGCGAGACACCCGGCGACGCGACCTGGGTGACCTCCGCCCGCCGCGACCTCGACGGCAACACCCTGCCGGTCAACGACTACTTCACCGCCCACCCCGAGCACGTGCTCGGCACCCTCACCTCCCGTATGGGCGCGCACGGCCCGGAGGTCGCCGTGGACGGCGACCCGGACGTGGCCGTGGCCCTGAACACCGCCCTGCGCCAGATCACCGACCGGGCCGTCCTGGACCGTCGCTGGTACCAGCCGCACCCCGACGGCCCGCACCGGCCCCACCTGCGGCTGCGGCCGGCCGCGTCCACCACCGACTTCACCGGCCGCCTGTCGATGGACGCCGACGGCAAGCTGTGGCAGGCCAACAGCGGCGGCGACCCCGTCGCCATCGACCTGCCCGCCGCCGAGCACGCCCAGCTCACCGCGCTCATCGAGCTCAAGGACCTGGCGCGCGGGCTCAACGACCTCGACCGCCGCGGCACCGACACCGGCCTGGCCGACGCGCAGCGCCGCACGACGAAGGCCGCCTACCAGGCCTACGTCGCCGAGTACGGGCCCCTGTCCCGGCCCCGGCAGCAGCAGAACGCCACCGTCCGGGCCGAGGACGGGACCGAACGCAGTCGGCTGACCGGCTACGGCTACTTTCTCAACGACCCCTCCGCCTACGAGGTCCTGGCGCTGGAGTGGTGGGAGGCGGACACCGGCACCGTCCACGTCTCCCAGGTCCTCGACCGTGCCCCGGCCACCCGCCGCAGCGTGCTGGGCCAGCACACCGACGACCCGCAGCAGGCCCTGGCCGCGGTCGTCGCCGAGCGCGGCCACGTCGACCTCGACCACATCGCCTGGATGCTCCAGGTTGAACCGGCCGAAGCCCGCCGGCTCCTGGCCCGCTCGGTGTTCACCGACCCGCTGACCGGTGACCTGGTCCACAGCCCCGACTACCTCTCGGGCGATGTGCGCACCAAGCTCGCCATCGCCCGGCAGGCCGCCCGCCGCGACCGAGCGTACGAGACCAACGTCGCCGAGCTCGAACGCGTCCAGCCCCGCGACCTCCTGCCCGGCCAGTTCGCCATCCGCCTGGGCGCTGCCTGGATCCCCGACGACATGGTCCAGGACTTCTTCCGGGGCTACCTGGGCGACGCCCACCTGACGATCCAGCACTCCGGCGGCGGGAACTGGCACATCCTCAAGGGCCGGGGTCTCGCCGAGGAGGACGAGCTCCGCCACGGCGCGGGCGGCCTGTCCGCCCTCGCGATGGTGGCCAAGGTCCTGAACGGCGGCGCCATGACCGGGCGGCCGGCGGACGACGAGGAAGCCGCCCGGGCCGTCCGCGTGAAGGCGGACGAGTTCCGCGACGCCTTCGAGGCCTGGGTCCTGGACGAATCGATGCGCGCGGCCCGGATCGCCGACGTCTACAACCGGCGGATGAACGCCCGGGCGGTGCGCGACTTCACCGGCTCCGCCCCCTCGCTCGCCGGACTCGATCCCGACTTCCACCCGTACGACCACCAGCTCGCCGCCGCCGCGCGCATGGCGCACGAGCGCTGCCTCGTCCTTGCGCACGAGGTCGGCGCGGGCAAGACCGCGACCATGACCATCGGCATGATGGCCATGCGCAACACCGGGCAGATCAACAAGCCCATGGTCACGGTGCCGAACTACTTGGTCGAGCAGTGGGAGACCACCGTCCGCGGTCTCTTCCCGGCCGCCCGCATCCTGGCCCTGACCAACGCCGACCTGAAGGACGGCAAGCGGGACCGGATGCTGGAGTACATCCGGTCCAACGACTTCGACCTGATCATCACCTCCCACAGCCTCTTCGACTCGATCCCGCTCTCTCCGGAGTTCCACGAGCTCTACAACAACGACGAAGCCCGCCTGCTGCGCGAACAGATCACCCGAGAGCGCAAACGCGACGGGAAGTCGGTCAGCCTCAAGCAGCTCGAAGAGCGCGACACCCAGTTCAAGGAGGAGCTCAAGGCCCGCGCGGCCGCCGTCCGCGCCCCCGGACAGGTCTACCTCGACGACCTGGGGATCGACTTCTTCGCGATCGACGAAGCCCACGAGTACAAGAACCTGGCCGTCCGCTCCAAGATCCCCGGCGCCCGTGTGGGCGGCTCCGGCAAGGCGCAGCATCTGCACGGGGTCCTGGAGTGGGCCCGGATGAACAAGCCCACCGGCCCCATCGGCGTGCTGGCCACCGGCACCCCGCTGTCCAACGCGATCGGCGAACTGCACACCGTGGTGCGCATGGCCAACCCCGACCTGCTGCGGGACATCGACGCCGAGACCTTCGACGCCTGGGCCTCGATGTACGGCCGCATGGTCGAGCGGATGGAGATGACCACCGACGGCAAGGGCTTCAAGTCCGTCGAGCGGTTCGCCTCCTTCCACAACGTCCCTGGCCTGGTAGGACAGCTGTGGCACCCGCTCGTCGACTTCAAGAGCGCCGAGGACCTCGGCCTGGAGCTACCTCGCATCAAGGGCGGCAAGCCGGAGCTCATGCTTGTGCCGGCCACCGCCGACCAGCTCCAGCGCATGCAGGAGCTCGGCGAGCGCTATGAGGCCTTCCGCGAGGGAGGCGTCGACAAGAGCGTCGACAACCCCCCGGCAATCAACAACGACGCCCGCGTCATCGCCCTGGACCCACGTCTGATCGACGCCGACGCCGAGCCCGGAAACAAGCTCACCGCCCTCGCGGACCGCATCGTCGCGAAGCACGAGGAGACCAAGGACAACCGCTACACCTACAGCACCACAGACAAACGCCCCCACCCCGTTCCGGGCGCCCTCCAGTTCGTCTTCATCAACAACGGCACCCCCGGCGGTAACAACCGCGGCAACTTCAACGCCTACCAGGAGCTCAAAGACCTCCTCGTCGCCCGCGGCATGCCCGCGGAGAAGATCGCCTTCATCCACGACGCCGAGCGCGCTGACCAGCGCATCAAGCTCCAGCACAACGCCAACCACGGCGGCATCAACGTCCTGATCGGCTCCACGCAGCGGATGGGCAAGGGCCTGAACGCCCAGAACCGAGCCGTCTCGCTGTACCACGTGGACCCGGACTGGCGGCCTTCCGATATGAAGCAGAAGGACGGCCGCGAGATCCGACAAGGCAACCAGAACAAAGAGGCCGAGATCGTCTGGGTGGCCACCGAGGGCACCTTCGACAGCCGTATGTACGGGCTGCTAGCCACCAAGGCCAAGGCCTTTGACCAGCTCTACAAGGCCCGGGCGGACGGCATGGCCGACGAGATCATGGAGGTCGACGACGCCAACCTTCCCTACGAGGAAGCCATGGCGATCATCTCCGGCAACCCGTACCTGATCGAGCAGGAAGAGCTCCGCAAGCAGCTGCGGACCCTGGAGCTCGACCAGCGCAACCGAGCCACCCAGCGCGCCATCCTCGGCAAGCGCCTCAACGAGCTGCGCACCGACATCGAAACCCTGTCCTACGACATCCCGAGGCGGGCCCTCGCGCTGCCGCTGCTCGAACCTGTCCTCGGCGACGACTTCCGCATCACCTTGGCCGGGACCGCCTACACCAAGCACAAGGACGCGGCCGGGCCGCTGATGCAGCTGCTGACCGGAGTCGGCCAGAGCCTGCCGGCCGACAGCTACGGGACCACCCCGGACGCGAAGCTGGGACGCCTCGGCGGCCTCGACGTGATTGCCGTGGCCTACCGCGAGGACGACGGCACCGTCATGGTCCGCCTGCACCTTGACGGCCTGCCCGGCGTCATCCAGAGCTCCACCCTCGCCGAGCTCGCCGAGCTCGGGGGCGAGACCGTGCTGCGGCGCTTGGTGAAGACCATCACAGAGGCCCCCGAGCGGCAGACCGAAGACGAAGGGAACCTCGCGGCCAAGCGCACCACCCGCTACAACCTGCTGGTCGACCGCGAGCGGCTGCGCGGTCAGGTCCAGGGTCTGGGGTACGCGCGCGAGCGCAAGAGCCTGGTGGACGACCTGGTCGCGGCACAGGCCACGCTCAACAAGATCGGCGAACCGTCCGAGGACGAGCCGGTCTCTGTCACGACCAGCCGCCGGGAAGCCACCGACCGCCGCGACGGCCTGCAACGGCGGCTCGACAGCCTAGCCGACGCACCCGCCCCCGAGGCCTCCAGCGAGGCGGGCGCGATTCTCGACGACATGGACGCCTCCGGCCCGCGCACCGACCCGTCCCTCTACAACCCCGTCCAGCGCGACGCCGAGGTTGCGCTCCTGCGCGCTCACCTCGAAGTCCACGGTTACGACGCCGAAGTCTCCCTCCGACTCTCCGCCCTCGGTGACGTTGAAAACCCCGTGTTCGAGCTGACTCCGCCCGAACGTATTCCGGCCCCCCTCACCGAACCACAGCCCGCCCCGGAACGGCCGCAAACGCCCCTGGAAGGCCTGATCGCAGGCTTCGGGGACCGCGTCATCGTCGGACACATCGGCGTCCCGCAGGCAGCCGCTGAGACCGGCTCCAGCACGAACGAAGCCCCGACCGACGAGCCCGCCGGTGAGCACACTGTGGGCCGGGCCCCGGGGGCGGAACCGGGCGGTGACAGCTCCGAGGAACCGGTGACTGAGGCCACCGAGCCGCCCGGCGACGCAGAGGAACCCTCCGTGTCCGCTGCGGAGGCGCTCGCCGCTGAAGACGTCACCACCCTGTACGCGCCCGGCGAGCAGGTCCG
This sequence comes from Streptomyces sp. NPDC001732, assembly GCF_053596315.1. Taxonomy (NCBI): domain Bacteria; kingdom Bacillati; phylum Actinomycetota; class Actinomycetes; order Kitasatosporales; family Streptomycetaceae; genus Streptomyces; species Streptomyces sp. NPDC001732. Next base: position 16,993 of record NZ_JBSFFY010000029.1, on the reverse strand, counting down.
CGTAACCCCCATGAGCTACGACACGTGGAGCAAGACCTACGTCCCGCAGCCCGAGTTCATCGGCACCGTGATCGGCTACACCCGGAACGGCAACTACAGGGTGCGTGAGCCGGAGCACGGCACCAGCAACAGGCACTATGACGCCCGGCGTGAACTGCACAAGCTGGACTCGGAACCGACGGCCCGCGAGGCAACTCCGCCGACCGAGGAACCGCTCCCCGACCCCGAGAATCCGGCCGAGGAGACCACACCGGCCCCGCCGCCGGCCGAAGATCCCGGCCAGGCCGACGGCGCGCCCGAGCCGGACGCCGACCCGTACGGGACGGCCGATCTGTTCGACGAGTTCGGGCTGCCCCGGCCCGAGCACGTCCCCGCTGCGGACCTGCAGGACGGCTCCGCGCCCGAAGAGGCGCAGGAGGAAGCCGACGGCGTCCCCGAGGGGCAGATGACGGTGGACGACGCGGCACCCGCCGCCGATCCTGCAACGGACGACCGGTACGAACGGCTCACCAGCGCGGACGGACAGCTCACCTTCACCCTCGTCCGGGTCCCCACCGAGGACGTGCGGCCCGAGATCGTGGAGGGCTACCAGCGGCGCCGCGACGAGCTCGCCGCCGCCGTGGAGACCCGCAACACCCAGAGCGCCCAGACTCCCGAGGAACGCGACCAGGAGCGGGCGAAGTGGCAGCGCGGCTACAAGGCTGCCAACGGCCTGACGCCGTGGCGGCCCGCCCCGTCGCCGCGCCTGACCCCACGCACCGACGCCTCGGGCCTCACTCCCGCCGAGTACGCCCTCGGCTCCTGGGTGACCTGGCAGGACAGAGCAACCGGCGCACAGGTCACCGGACAGGTCATGGCGCCCGGCGCGAACAAGGACACCTGGTTCGTCAGCACCGACCGCACGGCCGTGAGCGGCGAGTACCACGTGCTCTCGCGCGGCGGGAAGAAGTCGACCCGCTACAGCTACAGCATCAACGGGGACACGAGCGGCCTGCGGCCCGCCGCCGGGCCGCCCGAGCCGGTGCCGTTCGAGAGCCTGCCGGCCGTCGACTCGATCCCCGCCCGGCCGGTCGCCTCGTACGCCGACCACGTGCCGAAGGAGGGCATGGCCATGGTGTGCGAGCCGGTGCCGGTCCTCGTCGGCCCCGACGAAGTCCGCGCCGCCGAAGTCGTCTTCCCAGTCACCGCCGACCACATCCCCTTCGTCGTCAAGGTCGACCAGCACGACGCCTCCGGCACCCTGCTGTACGCGCTGCGCGTGGAGGTCGACGGGCAGACCGTCGCCGAACTGTGGAGGGAAGAGAGCCGCGCGGCCGCCGTGGACGCGGCCCTCCGCGCGGCCCGCCGGGCCAGCGAGCTCGGCGACAAGCCCCTCTACGCCCGCGGCCGCAACCACCGGCTCGACGTCGCCGAGGACGGCGTCTGTGCCCGCTGCAACCGGCAGTTCGACGGCGACACCGAAGAGCAGAAGCTCTACCGGGTCGACGGCGGAGAGGCGACGTGCTCCACGCACATCGCCCTGTCCCTCGACATCTCGGCCCGGGAGGTGGAGGACCTGGGCACCTACCGCCGCGTCTGGGCGGCCCGCACCGCCCCCGAGCCGCAGACCGACTCCACCCCGGCCCCGACCGAGCAGCCGCCAGCGCCCGAGCCCGCCCCGGACGAGCCCCGCCTCGTCGACCGCGCCACGGTCGGGCCCGGCGACCTGGTCACCGTCACCCTGGACGTGCCCGGAGTCGTCGACACCAACGACCGAGAGGTGCCCGGCGCCGTCCGCGTCACCGGCCACATCGACCCGGCCTACCGTGACTACCACTCAGGCGCCGTCCTGCTCGACTCGATCATCCACGACGCCGAGGGCAACGAGGTCGCCACCGGAGCAGACGTCACCGTGCGCCTCCTGCCCTCCCGGATCGAACTGACCCCGGCCGGACACCGCGCCGATCTTCGGCCAGAAACCCGTACCGCCGGGCAGCTCCGCCTTGGCGACCTCATCGCCGAGGGCGGCACCCGCGGTGAGGTCGTCACCGAGGTCCGCTACGCCAACACCTCCCGCCCGGCCTCCGGCTTCTCCAGCCGCGACGTCGCCACCGGCACGCCCAACAAGTTCTCCCTGACCAACAACTTCGAGGTCCTGGTCGTGCCGCGCGAGCGCCGTCGGCCACAGGACGTGGCCGAGGTCTTCGGCAGGCACCAGGGGGCCGCCGACGTGGCCGCGCAGACGCGGCAGACCGACGAGCGGCACACCGCCCTGGAACAGGAAGCCGCCCGGTTGTGGCCGGACGGCGACGGGCCACAGGACGAACTCCGCGCGCTGCGCCGGGCCGTCGCCGCGATCGACCCCGAGGCCTCGGACCGGGAGGCCTACCGCGCCAACGCCGCGGCGACGGCCGCCGCGGCCGAGGCCGCCACCGTGCTGTTCGACGCGGTCGACGACACCACCCGCTACCGCGGGCTCGGTGAGCCGCTGCACCGCCTGCGCCAGCACCTCGACGTGCAGATGCACCGGCTGCACGCGGATGTCACTTACCTGACCGAGCGGGCGGCCGCCGCGCCGGCGGCGAACCCGAGCACCGCCGACGAGCCCACCCCGCCCGCCCCCGAGGAACAGGGCGCACAGGACCGGCCAGTCGAACGCACCCAGGAAGGGGAAGGCGTGGCCTCCCAGGGCACGGGCGAGATGGAACAGCTCGGGTTGTTCGGCGATCCGCAACAGGGCCCGGCGGAGCCGGAGACGGCCACGGGCGGCGGGGCCGCTCCTGCTGATGAACTGCTTGCCCGGTCGGTGATGACCGAGGACGGGCGAGGGGCGCAGCTTCGGGCGGCGCTCATCGAGGGCGAGACGATCGCCCCCGTGTCGTTCACCGACCGGCGCGAACCGGCGGCCGGCTGGATCCTGACAACGGCGGGCGGACACACGTTCCGGCTACGCCCTGTGACGCACGCCCTCTCGGATGAGGACCAATGGGAGGCCGGTCACGACGCTGACGGCTCCTACTGGTGGGCCGTGAACCTGGAAGACCGGCCCCTTACCGCCGTGCTGGCGCGCATCCGTGAGGACTCGGCGACCCGCAGCCGCTTCGCTTCCCTGTGGGCCCGGTACGGGCACCTGACGGCGCAGGCCCCCCAGTTCGAGACGACCACGGACCGCGTCCAGCTCGAAGAGGGCGTGTACCTGGTCCGCCGGTTCGGCCGCATCGGCCTTATCGCGTCGTGCCGGTGGGGCTGGGAGCACCTGACCGACCCGGACGGCGCGCAGGGCCACACCGGTGAGGACTGGTCCCGGAAGGGCCCGGACAACCGGCAGTACGTCGCCGAGTGGAGGATCTGGCACTCAGCCCAGGAAGCCATTCCGAACGCGCGGCTACGCGTCGTGGCCCAGCTAACGGACGACATGGCCGACACGCCGGACGCGTACTGCGATGCGTCGCAGCCGTACGTCGGCAAGTGCAGTGCGAAGCGCTCGGGTGCCCGGTACACGGTCGCCGTCGACACCGACCAGGGCAGCGAGCTTGGCTGCTACACCGTGTGCGCGCGGTGTCTGTCTCGCCGGCTCCTGAACGATGAGGGCCGGAACGGTCACCGCGGCGTTCAGAGCCTCGTTGAGGGCCTGGCCAAGGGGGATCCGAAGGTGGGCAACCTGCACTGGAAGCAGTGGCCCGACCGCATAGCTGAGGTTGCCGGGCAGATGCTGTCGGCCGCGCTGGATGCCGGAGAGACAGCCCCGTGGCCCGCCCAGGCCCTGACGGATCAGATCATCGCCGAGGCGTGCGAGGCGGGCGACGACCGCGCCGCGCGTGAAGCGCGAGCGGAGGTGAAGGCTGCGGGCGGGGACGCGAAGGCACAGAAGCGGGCAGCGGAGGAAGCGGTCGCAGCCCGCCAGGACCGGGCCGCGCTGGTCGCCCGGCATGGCGCGGCCCGCATAGAAGCGGCGAACGAGGCCGCCGCGCCCCTCGGACTCGCCGGCGCGGCGGTGGAGGGCAACAATGCGGCGTCGGAGCCTGCTGAGGAGACGCCCGTGGTCGTCGACGTCAATGCGCTGACCGTCAGCCCGCAGGTCCGCAATGGGGAGCAGTCCTCGTACGAGTTCACCGTCACTGGCCCCGGGCTGACCGTCGGCGAGTACAAGATCTCCCACGACGCCCAGGGCAAGGATGCGCGGGGGATCATGTGGCGGGCGACCTGGCACGGTGTAGAGCCGTCGGGCCGGTGGGACGTGATCAGCATCGGTTCCGGCGAGGGCGAGGCCGCGGCCCTGGCGGCAGTCGCTGAGCATGCGGCCGAGGCTGGCGGGGACTTGGCCGCCGGGTTCACCGTCGCCCGCCGCATGCACTATGACGCCGGGCTGTGGCTACTGCCGGAAGTCGGGGAGTCGGAGGCGATCCAGTACCACCCTGACGGATCGTGGACGATCACCGCCGAGACCGGCGCCCCGTACACGGTTCGCTATGAGTGGCAAGGCCGCACCGCCTCCGGTGACCTGGCGCCGCTCCTGATCGAGGACCAGGCGGGGACCTTGGTCGCGTCCTGCACCGCCGTCGACGGCTACATGTCCGCATGGGAGCCGATGCTCGACCGGCTCCGCCTCCACGCCACGGCGGTTGCTGACGGGGTGCCGCACGCGACGGCCGTCACCCTCGGCGGCCCGGGCCGGGACTGGATCGAGGCGTGGTGTGTGTGCAGCTGGACCGAGCGCGCCGATGTCGCCAAGTACGCCGACCGCGTCCCCACCGGTGAGGCACTGGCTCAGGCCCACCACTTGGAGACGTCGACAGCGGATGCGGCTCCGCAGCTCCTCGCAGCCGTGGTGACGCCGACGCTGGACGTGGTGCTCCTGGACGTGGACGTGCCGCCGCTCGACCCCGCCGAGCCGTACAGCACCGACGAGGAAGCACAGGCGGATATCGACCGGCTGGGCGAGGCGTTCGCGCGGTGGGATGCGCTGCCCACGGTCCAGCGCTACTACGACACCGACCGGCAGCAGCGGCCCGACGGCCGCGGCGACCCGACCAACCCGGTGGCCCAACTGGCGGCGGCGTACCGGGATGCCGAACAGTCCCTGCGTGACGGCCCGGCGGGCTCGCCGGACGACCTGGTGCGCCAGGTCCACACGGTCGCGGTCTGGAGCGGCGCCCTGGAGACCGTGATCGGCGAGGACCTGCGCGGCCCGCTGGGTGAGGTACGGGAAGCCGCCGCCCTTCTGGCCTCCCGCTCGCAGGCGACGGTGGAGGCCTTCGAGACGGAGCTGGCCGTCCTCGCTGCGAACTCCGGAGAGCAGGGCGCCGCTGGCCTGGAGAGCGCGGCCGCCGAGCCGGGGCCCGCCGAACAGGCGTCTGCGGACGTCGATGACGAGCTGGAGACCCCGGCGAGCAGCACCGAGCCGGGCCCCGGTGAACCGACCGACACCGATTCGGCGGAGTCTTCCTCAGCGGAAGCACCGGAGCCGCTGGCCGCCGTCGACGATGCCCCGGAGGGCACCGTGGCGGACGTCGCTGCGGACGGCGATCCGGCGCCGGATCGCGCGCCGGACCCCCAGGAACCCGCAGTCACAGTCCTGGATGAGGGGATGCACGAGGCACGGCGCGAAGCGTCGTTCCTCGAGCAGGACCGTCCCCAGACGGTGGACGGCGAGGAGCAGACGCCGGGGCCCGGGGCGGCGGCCGCCGAAGAGTCCGCGCCCGAGCGCGCGGACGACGACCCCGACCAGCAAGACCAAGAGGACGCAGTGGCAGACGAGCAGGAACCCACCTCCGTCGCGGCGGACGTCCCGGCCGTCGCCCCGGCCGTCGAAGAACCCCCGGCGGAAGACCTGGTGCAGCAGGACACCGAGCCTGCCGTGGACGTCGAAGACCCGCCCGCCCCCCGGAGCTTCACCGAGACTTTCCCGCTCGCTGCCGACGACCGCTACCAACTCCGGCTGGCCATGGTGGAGGGCGAGGGCGCCCGCGAGGGCGAGCTGCTGTACGGCGAGGCCACGGTCGCCGCTGTGCACCTGTCCGCCTCCGGGCGCTGGTTTACCCGGCTGGCGGTCGACGGCATGCCCGCCGACGTCAGCGAACTCAACGGCTCGCCGATGGAGGCGGCGCACCAGGGCGCGGTCATGTTCGCGGTCGTCACCGGGGAGCCGTACGGCGAGCCGCCGTCCGCCGTCAACGTCCGCGGGGCGCAGTCGAGGGTGGACGTGTTGCGCGTCGAACTGCGCACCGTCGCCGAGCAGCACCTGCGCACCATCACCGTGGCGGCCGCGCGGGCGAATGAGAGCTACGGGCAGAACCCGCTGTTCCAGGCCCTGAGCACCCAGCTCGGACGGCTCGGCGTCGCCGACGTGGAAAACCACGGCTCGCGCCAGATGGCGGCGAACCTCGCGGCCGTCCAGGAGGCGGTCAACTCCTGGGGGGCCGCGCTGCCGCCGGACCCCGCCCTCGATGAGCGTCAGCACCTCGCCTTCCCGCTCCTGAACCTGCTGCACGAGACCACGCGCCTGCACGGCCGCCTCCAGGCCACCCTGGACGCGATGCAGGCCGACAGTGCCGCCGCCCGGGGGCAGGAAGCCGCGGCCACCGAGCCCGCACTGGCCGAACCCGCCCGCGACGACACCGTGCAGCAGGCCCCGGCGCCCGTTCCCGCCCCGGCCCCGGCGCCGGTGACCGGCCCTCTTGTCTCCCTCTCCCTGTGGGGCGGTGACGACGGACAGGTGATTGTCCGGGTCGAGACCGACCACGTCTTGCAGACCCTCGTCCTGCCCGGGGCCCGTGTCGCCGACATGCCGGGGCAGGCCCTGCCCGCAGCCGTCGACGTGCCCATGCTGGTCCGCCCCGCCCAGCACGCCGAACACCTGGTCACGGACGACGAGACGGAGACCTGGCTCGCCGCACACCTGCCCGATGGGCTCCTGGCGACGGCATGGAGCGCCCCCGGCGTGCGCGCCGTGCTCGTCATCGCGGTCCGCGACACCCTGCGCGACGACATGGCACCCAGCACGGACGACGTCGCCACCTGGCTGGTGGATACGGCTGCCGAACAGGACGACCTGCTCCGCACGGCCCACGCCGCTGCTGACCTGGCGGCGTTCGGGCCGCTGTTCGGGGCGGTCGCCGACGCCCTGGTGACGGAGAGCGCCTCCGCACACCAGAGGTGGACCTACCTCGGCAAGAACGGCGACCGCCGCGACGAGGTGCTGGCCCTGGCCGCACCACGCGCGTACGAGAAGCTGCTCGCCCTGCCCGCCCCCGCTGACACACCCGAACCGGAGCAGGCCGCTGACGTGGCGTCGGCCGACCAGCCCGCCCCGCTCCCCGACGCACCGGAGGAACCCGAGATGGCCACACCCGCCCGCCCCGCAACGCCCGAGAGCGGAGAGACGCCCGCCTCCGACCCGCAGACGCTACCCGCCTCCGCCACGGTCCCGGCCCCGGCAGAGAGCGACCGGGCGGACAGCCGCGCCGGGACGGACACCGAAGCCCCGCCCGCCCCCCAGCGCTACTCCCAGGTCCTCCCGCTCCCGGCCGATGCCGGGTACGAGCTCCATCTGTCCGGCACGGTCGGGAAGGGCCCCGACACCGGCGAACTCCGCCACGGAGACGTTCTGGTCGCCACCCTCCAACGGAACATCAGTGAGAAATGGTTCGGGCTGCTGGCGGCCGAGGGGCTGGTCGAGGACGAGACGGGCCTGGACGACGCCCCGCAGACATCAGCCGTGCGGGCCGCCGAGATGTACTCCGTGTTCACTGGAACCCCCTACGGCAAACCGCCCACCGCGGTCCCCGGCACCGACCCCCAGGCCGTGGCGGGCGTCCTGCGCACCGAGCTGCGCGACGCCGCGCTGCACCACCGGGACCAGATCGAGGCCGTGGCCGGTGGGCTGGGACCGCGCCTCGTCCAGACACCCCGCTACCAGACGCTGGAGGACCAACTCGCCCGCATGGGGCAGGCCCTGGCCGACAGCCACGATGCCCGGCAGATGGCCGAACACCTCGGGGCGGTCGAGCAGGCGGCCAACGCCTGGGGCGGCTTCCTGCCGGACAGGTCCAACGACGCTGAGCGGCGCCTGATGGCCTACCCGCTCGCCCACCTGCTCTACGAGGTCCGGCGTCTCCAGACGCGTCTCCAGGTTACGGGGGAGGCCGTACGGGCATCGGCCGCGGCCCGGGAGCCCCAGGCGCCGACCGCCGGGGACGACGTGACCGTGCAGCAGCCCGCCGCGGCCCCCGCGGCCGTGGAATCGGCTGGCCCCGCCGAGGACGCACCGGAGCCTGCTGCCCCCGCGGCACCGGAGGCGGAACAGCCCGCACACGCCGAGGAGACCGTGCAGGGCGTCGGGCCGGTGAGCGAGGAGAAGGAGGCCCCGGCCGCGGACGACGGTGCCCCGGCCGGACCCGCGGGGGAATCGGCGCGTACCGCCCTGGAGCCATCCGGGGAACTGCCACTGTGGACCGGCCAGGAAGGCGCCGAGGAACGGGCGGAAGGAGAACTGCCCGATATCGACGTCGCCTTCGACGGCATCCGTGCGGCGTGGGACGAACTCGTGCCCGTCGACCGGGGCACCAGCGAGGAACTGTTCACCGAGGTGCAGGGGGACCTGGAGGAGCTCCGGAGGCTGCTCGCCGAGACCGCCCCCGGGGATGTACCCGCCCCCCGGACGGCGCCGCCGGCCGCCGAGCAGCCTGCCGAGGCTCCGCAGCAGGAGGACACACCCGAGGCAGTCCCGCCCGCCGGCCAGCAGGAAACGATGGGGGAGGAGCGGGCCCCGCAGCAGGAGGCCGCCGCGGTCAACGAGGCGCTGCGGCAGGCCGACGAGCACGCGCCTGCCCTCCAGGGGCTGCCGGAGTGGCAGCGGATCCAGACGGTCCGGGGCGCGTTCGGCCACCTGGTCCGCGTCATGAAGGACCGGGCGGGCGAGCACTTCGACCGGCTGATGGGCGACGGCCGGGTCGGCGACTTCATGCGCCGGGTCTCGATCCGGGCGTGCGAGAAGGTCGCCGGATGGGCCCAGGGCGCAGCCGACCGACTCCGCCAGGCCGGTGAGCGAGACGCGGAGCGGCGCCGGGACCTTCCGGACGCCGAGGCGCTGCTGCGGCTGGGCGACGCGGCCTTCAAGTACAGCAAGCCCCGGCGCGGCGGCAGTACCCCGCCGGACGGGGCGGGGCCGAACGCGGCCGGCATCCCGGCCATGCGGAAGATGGGCGAGGCGCTGAACCGGCCGATGCCGGGGAAGGGGAAGCCGGTCTCGGCGGCGGCCGCCCGGGGGCGGTCGACCACTGCCGGGCGGAAGGTGAAGAAACCCGCGAGCGGCACCGGGCAGCAGGCCGGGCACCTGCGGCGCAGCGGTACCGAGCAGCAGGGACGCAAGCCCAACCAGCGGTAGAAGCCCCGATCCGGACCGCTGGGGACGAAACTCCAACACCCCCGCTTTCTCACCTCTTAAGAGGTGAGAAAGCGGGGGTGTTTTACGTCCGGCACGAGACCGGCGGGAGGGCCGGACGCCGGGGCGAACGGCGACGCCGCCCCGGCCCGGTCTCAGCTGGCGAGCCGCAGCGTCGGCCCCGCCTCGGGAAGAGGTGTGTCCTCGCCGCCGTCCGGGTCCGGGTCCGGGTCGAACCTGGTGCCCGAGCGCGGGTCCTTCCCGCCCGGCAGCGGAACGGCCCTTCCCGGGAAGTTCAGCGGCCACAGGTGGGTATCCGGGTCCTGGAGGTGGTTCACCATGTGGGCCGCCGACTCGTACGCGGCGAACAGCGGATGGATCTGCACCCGGCCGTGGACGGTCCGGGGATGGACCAGACCGCGGTCCTTCAGCTCCCCGATGGCCCGGGACACCGACGGCACGGTGATCCCGAGACGCTTCGCCAGATCCTTCTGCGCGATACGGACGAGGCCCCCGGGCTCCTGGCGGGCCTGGAGGACGTTGAAGACATCTGATGCGGTCCTGCCGAGGGCTGCGTCGGGCAGCCGCTCGAACATGTCGGGGTTGCGGACAACAGCGACGGCGGTCATGACGGCCTCCCCGGCTCGGGAATCATGATGGTGTGCTCTCGGAGCGTCGCTGCTCCGATCTTGTTCATCAGGGCCCGGTGCTTCCTGCTGCCCCACCGGTAGGTGTACATCGGATTCACCTGGATCACACCTCTGCGGACCTTCCAGGCGAAGTTGTGCTTGAACAGGTGCCCGAGGGACTTGCTGACCTTCGGCTGCGAGCAGCCGAAGTGCGCGGCGAGGTCCTTCTGCGTGGAGCGGATCTGCCCGTCCTCGTCATGCTCGGTGGTCATGTGGTCGAGCAGATTCCTGGACATCTCCGGGAGTTTGAATCTCCAGAGGCACGCCTGTAGCTCCTGGTCCACGCTGGTGTGGGTGCCGCTGAAGAACTGGTATGACCGTTTCGGCGGCTCGGCGAGGATCGTGCCGCCGTTGCTGGCGACCTTGTCCAGGGCCTTGACCATGCTCCGGAGCAAATCGTCCGGGAGCGCCTCGGTCGGGACGGAAGCAAGGCGCTGCGAGCTGCCAGCGGGTGAAGCTGCCGGACGCCTTGCAGGTGTAGGCACTTGACCTGCTCCTTTGGTTCGATGACCCGCGAAAAATTACCACCACGCGCAACTTTTGCGGAGATGTATTCGCGTGTCGCGGCGACGCCTTGACCGGGCAGATCTATGCCGCTACCCGGAATACAAGGCCCCTCGGCCGACGGCGATGTATTCCCTTCAGGAGGAATGCATCGTCCGCGTATTTGCAGGTCAGAGAGGTGCCGCTATCTCCTAAGAGGGACCTCGGCCCGCAGTCACCGCGCGGCGCCGTAGGGGAGGCCCTTGCGGTCCTCGCGCAAGCGCTGCGGTCCTCGGGGTGGTCGCACCCGCAGTATCTGAACCTACCGTGAGTGGTGGTGACGGAGCGTGAATCATTTGGAGGAGTGGCTGATGTCCGGTGGGGGTGGCGGGTGGCCTATGCGGGAGGCTCTTCGGCCGCATGCATCGTCGTGGCTCGCTTTCTGTGGCTGATGTTCTGGCAGGGAAGTAGTCGATGCATCTGCCGTAAAGGAAGGAAAGGCCGTCAACGCTGCGGATCAGGCAGGGAGCCCAAGGCTGCTCGGGGGCCGCGGGGGACTACGACGTCGCGGTCTTCTTCTGCCGGGCCGCTTCGGCGCGCTCCTTGCAGGTGATGCACAAGGGGCATCCACCGACTCCGTAACGATGGCACGGCTCGTGGCACCGTGCACACCTGCCCATTTGTGAGGGCGGACAGGTGAGGGCAGTGGATGCAGCGTGCTGGCCTGGTGCAGATGTGGTCATGAATACTTCCTCCAGACCTCCGTTCTATCAGGGCTCGTGGCGTTCGCCGGGGACGGGCTTGGTGCCGGGTGCGGGGGAGGGAACGGCAGACCAGGCGAGACCGCCCGGCCGCGTGCCGCTCGTTCTGCTGGCAGCGGTGTGCCCTACCGTGGAGTCCACGGCCAGACGCGTACCGCCGTTCGCCGCCGTGCTGGGCGCCCACGCCGCTTGGCACACAGTCGGCCAAGGTCCTCCGGGGCCCGCGAGAGCAGCAGAGCGTCCCGGCCCGATTCGCCGGCGGGGAGCGTGGGAGTACCGCCAGGCTGGAGTCGACCGTGCCGAAGAAGCAGTCCACCGCCGCACAGCGCGCCCGCGAGGCCGCGCGCCAGGGCGTCAAGTACACCCAGGCCCTCCGTACCGCCGAGGGCCCGGCGGCCGGCGCCCCCGGGCCGGACGACGGGTTCGGCGGCCATGAGTTCGAGTACGAGAGCAGCACCGACCTGTTCCGGTGCACCGAGTGCCGGGTCTACGAGGTGGTGGCCCGTAACACGGACGGGCCGATCAAGCCGTGCACCGGCCTGGTCGGCTACGGCGGGGACACCGAGCGGGTCTATCTGCTGCTGACCGAGAACCCGGATCTCCCGTACCGCCACGCGGCCTTCCTCGCCACGAAGGTCAGCAGCACCGGCATCGGCCGGACGCCGCGGTTCTCGTGGCGGGACGGGAAGCTGCTGGTCGAGTCGGCGCCCAGCGTCGTCGCCGAGCTGGCCCGCCGGGTCGAGCTGATCACCACCACCGTCGAGGACCGGCAGGTCCCGGCCGTCGCTTCGGTCGAACACCTCACCGCGGAGGCCGGTCGGGCCGTCCTCGCGGAGAACTATGCGGCCTACGTCGCCGAGTTCGGCAAGCCCGCTTAAGGGCGCTGCTCGCCGAACAGGCGTCCAGGAAGTGGTTCGGTCGAACCACTTCCGACGCCGCCCGCCTTACTTGCCTGACAGCGGGTTGTGCCGCCTGACCTGCGAAAAGTGCCTGCGGACCCTAGATAACTGCGGCGCGGACAGCAAGCCGGGCGGCTCGGCCCTACAGGCTGTTTGGGCCCCGGTCTCCCGCCCCTGACCCACGATGCGAAGCGGCGATGGCTCTGAAGACTCACGGGCGCTGGCTGGTCGCCGCTGGGTGGAGGCGTCGCAATAGGGCGCCGTCGTCGACGTGCCCGAGGAGGAAGTCGGCCAGGGTCGCGTGGTCCTCGCCGGGCAAGGCGATCTTCTTGGTGTCGTAGCGGGCGAACCGGCGCCGCATCTTGGGGGCGGGGCCGCGTCGCCGTAGGGGTTTGCCGACGGCCGTGGCGTACAGCTTCTTGGCCTCGGCGTCGATGACGTGGACGCCGCTCTCGGCCGGAGGGGCCAGATGCGGTTCGTCCCATCCGTCTGTGCCCGCGACCGGGGCCTCCAGGCAGCCGAGGGGGTCGGTGCCGGTCACGGCCGCGCGGAAGGCCGCCAAGGCCGCGGCCAGGTAGCCGCGCGCGGCCCGCTCGGCGAGGCCGTTCAGCTCGTCGGCGTGCCCGGCGGCGAGCTCGGCCCGCTGGCGGGCGGTCTCCTGCCACAGCCGGTACCGCGCGGCAGCCTGCTCGACGAGCGGTGCGGGCAGCGGTTCGGGCAGCTCCGGTGCGGCGCCGGCGGCCTCCTGCTCGGCGGCCCGTCGGGACTCGTCGGCCATGCCCCACGCCTTGGCCAGGGCCCGGTAGGCGCGGCGGTGCTCCTTCAGTACCTCGTCCGCCTTCTTCGGCCAGGGCTCGGCGTCGGCGCCGTCCGGGTGCGGGGCGTGGACATCGGGGTGGGCCGCGGTGTGGGCGGCGTGGTGCTCGCGGTAGAAGTCCCGTCCCCGGTCGGTGATCCGGTAGCCGCTGTAGTTCCCGGTGTTCTCGGCCAGCGGCGGCTGGTGCTTCTCGATCAGCACGCGCTCGATGGTCTTCGAGTGCGTCCAGGCCAGCGGCTTCCCCCGCTGGTCCGCCGCCCACAGCAGCGCCAGGACCTCCCAGGACCGTCGGCCGAGCGCGGCGGAGGGCGCCCCGTCCGGACGCAGGGAGAGCCCCGCGCGCGCGGCGGCACGCCCCGCGCGGGTCAGCGACACCGTGCGCATGACCCCGAACGGGGTGGTGCGGATGTCCCTGGTGATGAGTTCGCGGGTGGCGAGCGCCGCGACGGTCGAGCCGTTGCCCTGGTTGTCCCAGCCGCTCGACGCGAGACGGCTCTGCATCTCGGTCCACCCGACCAGGTCGCGCAGGGACGGCTCGTGGGCGAAGTCGATGCGCCGCCAGACCGCGGCCGGTGTGTCGTCGTAGCTGCCGCGGGCGGCGCGGCGCCGCCGGCCCGCCTCGACTTCCTGGTCGAGGGCGTAGATCACGGCGAGGGTGCCCTGCTGGCGGTCGTTCAGCTCGGTCCATGCCGCCAGGGCCTTCGGTGTGCGCGTTGCCATGCGATCTGCTCCCGTCTTCGTCGGGGTCTGGCTGCTTCGGGCCGGTGGGGTGCAGCACCTGCGCGCACTTCGCGCGGGCCGGGGAGTTGGTGGTGAGGGGCGCCGGGGGAGGCGGGGCGGAGCCGGTGGATCTCCGTCTCGGGCGGCGGGTGTTCTGCGGTCCGGAGGCCTGGGTGCGGGCTGAGCTCCGGCGGGTTTGTCGCGACGGAGCCGGGGAGCCCGGACCGGCCCCGACGGCCGGTCCGGGCGTGGTTCAGCGGCGGATGTTCACCGTCACGGTTATGCCGCCGGCCGCGAACGCGGCGCCGCCGATGACGCCGGCGGCCGTCGCCGCCTCGCCGTGGCCGGTCAGTCCGAGGCCGACGACGGCGAGCATGGCCGCCAGTCCGGCTGCCGCGGTCATCCAGGCTGCCGGGCCCGAACCCTTAAATCGTGCACGTGAGGTACGGTCGGTGTGTGTCATTGGGTTTCCTTCTCCTTTGCCGGACGGGACACCTCGAATGACGAGAGGGAGATCTCGACGGGGCCGGGCCGTAGGAAGCGGGCCACGCGGAGGTCTCCCTTCGTCATGCGGAGGGTGTTTCCACGGCCCCAACCCTACGTGCCGCCACCGACTAGCCGGACCGGAAAGGTCCGCTGCGGCCGGGGTGGTGACGCAGTGTCCGGTCGATCGGCTGTCTGTTCTGCGGGAACGCCAGAGAAATTGCCCGCCGCGACACAGCACGAAGTCACCCTCGGGCCCCGTACTTATCGGAACAGACGAGCCCACCACCCACTCACCCGAGGCCCCGCCCCGCCCCGCTTTCCCGTACGTCCCCACGGACCCGAGCCGACGGCGGCCGGTCGGCCGGGGTGGCGCTGGTCTGTTCCGATAAGTAGAAATACCGGTACCTAGACTGCGGGCATGGCCGCACCGCACCCCGACCCGTACCGCATCCTCGACGACTGGCTCGCCGGGAGCTGGACGGGCGCCGACGGGCAGGAAGTCGCCGGCCGGGCCTGGTCCGACGACGCGAAGTACCGCTACCGCGAAATCCTCCACGACTGGTTCCACTACATCGGCGACCAGGTCTGGAGTGCGCAGGCCCTGCACATCGCGCACTGGTCGGAGACCCTCCGCACCAAGGACGGCGCCCGGCCCCTGCACCCCACCACCCGCCGCCGCGCCGTCTCCGTCGTCCGCTCCTACTACACCCACTGCGACGACCTCGGCCGCGACGGAGACCACCTGCCCGCCCGCCGCATCCTCGCCGGCCCCGCCCCCCAGCGCCCCCCGGCAGGCCTGCGCCCCGACCAGGGCATCGCCCTCATGTCCGCCGCCGACCGCTACCGCGGCCCCATGCCCGAACGCGCCCGCCTCGCCGTCTACCTCCTGCTCGCAGGCCTGCGCCCCGGCCAGGCCGTCCGCCTGCGCGCCGACAGCATCCGCCGCGAACAGCACCGCGTCATGGGCGCCATCCCCCAGAAGAACAACACCGCCTCCGCCACCGCCTGGACCGAACTGCCCCGCCCCGTCGTCTGGGCCCTGGACGACTACCTCCCCGTCCGCACCTGGCGCACCCCCCACTCCACCGCCACCACCGGCCCCCTCCTGCTGTCCCGCAACGGCCGCGGCATCGACCGCGTCAACACCCTCAAGGACATCGTCCGCACCGTCGCCCACACCCACCCCGACCTCACCGAACTCGCCCCCACCCTCAGCCCCGACGCCGTCGCCCACACCCCCAGCCCCTTCACCCCCTGAGACGCCGCCCCAGCCAGGCCGAAGGCGCAACGGACAACTCCTACCGCGAAGCCCGCCGGCCCGGAATCGTGGCAGGCATGCAGACCACCCACCTCGACGGGCCGGGCCCCGTCCGCGCCGTCATCCGCTCCATCGGCGCCCGCCACGACGGCGCCCACCAGCTCATCACCGACGGCCTGTACCTCGACCTGCGAAAGGCCCTGCGCAACCCCGCCGACGACCCCGCCATGCGCCACCGCACCGGCCTGGACCCCGACGTCTACGCCCACGTCCTTTCCACCCCCGGGGCCCGGGAACTGGTCGCCCGGACCGCCGTCCAGCTCCGCGCCCTGGCCGACGAGACACCCCGGGGCCGACTGGTCCGTCTGACTACGGCGTGCCAGGGAGGGAGGCATCGCTCCGTAGCAGTCGCAGAGGCAGTTGCGCAGCGCCTCTGGGCCGCCTGGGGCGGCGAGTACGGCGTCGAGGTCGAGCACCACCACATCGACCACCCGGTCCTGCCCCTCCGAACAGCTCGCTGAAACAGGGCAATGAGCGGCTGGGCCCGCGGCCGCCAACCGACGCCCCGTCGGCGGGACGAAAATCCGGTTCACGTCTGGCGAGCCCGCCACCATGATTGACTCGACCTTGCCGCTCCGGCACGAAACTCCTGCCGGAACCGCTCTGTTGACACACGGAAAGTAACGGGGAAACGTGAAGAACACAGCTCGAATGATGGCCACGGCTCTTGCCGCGACAGCACTGCTGGGAACGTCCGTCACCAGCGCAGAGGCCCAGACCCCGACCGCCGCCGGCGCATGGCACTGCTCAGGCGTGAAGATCTCGCGGTGCATCCAGAAGGTCGCCGCGAACAAGGTGCGGGTCAACTTCACGAACAAGACGTACAAGCCTGTCAAGGGCTGGTTCGGTGTGACGTGCCAGGGAACCTCCGGCCAGCTCCCCTACGACCTGAAGGAAAACCTCACGGCGCGAGGCGGATACCTCTCCAAAACGATCACCTGCCCCAACGGGCTCCGTGACGCTGCCATCGGATGGCAGATTACTGCCAACACCTACTACAGCCCGAGGATCAGCATCTGACCGCTCGCCGAACAGAAGGTGCTGCTCAATGTCCGGGTGACCGCCCATGACAGCGCCGCAGCCGGTCGATCCGTATCTCGGAGAAAGAGCCCCGCACCGTCCGGTGCGGGGCTCTCGCGCATGAGGCACTTCCGAGTTATCGGGTATCGCCGAGGTGAGCCCAGAAGCCGCCATTTGTTGATCTTGGTGTTCCGGTCGTCCGGCCCGTCACCCGTTCGGTCCAGTGTCGTTGGTGGTGATGTTGACCATTGTCTTACCCGGGGCGGGATTGTGACCTCGATCGAACGGACTGCGTATCCGCGGTTCAAGCGGCTGATCACCGCGCACGAGCTGCATCTGTTCTTGGGGTCGAGCCAAGATGCCTGCGAAACCCACATTGAGATGATCATGGAGCGTGAGCCGCTGGCGCTGGGCTGCGGTGTCGGTGGGGAGCGGGATC